>DATLTN010000017.1 GCA_035533595.1 Acidimicrobiales bacterium | reverse complement strand
TGCTCACGCTCCCCCACGACCGGGCGGTCGTCACCCTCGCCGCCGGCGAGGAGGGGCGCGCCCCCTACGTCGCGGCGCACCTCGCCCTCGGAGACCTGCGCGACCTCACCGCCGCGGTCGGCCGCTGCCGGCGCCTCCTCGACCTCGACGCCGACCCCGAGACGGTCGGCGGCGCGCTCTCCGGCGACGCACTCCTCGCCCCCCTCGTCGCCGCCCGCCCGGGGCTACGCGTCCCGGGCACCGTCGACCCCGCCGAGCTCGCGGTGCGCGCCATCCTCGGCCAGCAGGTCTCGGTGGCCGGCGCCCGCACGGTGGGCGGCCGGCTGGCCGCCGCCTTCGGCGAGCCGCTCGCCGCCCCCGAGGGCGCCCTCACGACCACCTTCCCGCGCGCCGAGGCCCTCGCCGCGCTCAGCCCCGCGGACCTCCCCCTCCCCGCGGCCCGCGGCCGGGCGCTGATCGGCCTCGCCGAGCAGCTGAGCTCCGGCAAGCTCACCCTCGACCCGGGGGCGGACCGCGACGACTGCGAGGAGGCACTGCTCGCGCTGCCGGGGATCGGTCCCTGGACGGCCGCCTACATCCGCATGCGCGCCCTCTCGGACCCCGACGCCTTCCTCGCCGGCGACCTCGGCCTGCGGCACGCCCTCGCGGCCCTCGGTGAGGCCTCGGGCCCCGCCGACGCGCTCCGCCGCGCCGAGGCCTGGCGCCCCTGGCGGGCCTACGCGCTGCACCACCTGTGGGCCTCGCTGCCCACCACCACCCGCCCGGCGAGCGCCGCGGCGTGAGCCGCGACCGGAGACGACCACACCCGAGACAGGAGCCGACGTGACCCTCACCACGAGCCGCGACAACGCCCTCCGCTTCACCGAGCCCGCCCGCGACCCGGCCCCCACCTGGCGGCGCGTCGCCTCACCGGTCGGCGGCCTCCTCCTCCTCTCCGACGGCGCCGCGCTGAACGGCTGCTACCTGGAGGGCGCCCGCTACGCCGAGGAGGCGCCCGACGGCGCCCTCCCCGACGAGGGGGTCCTCGAGGAGGCGGCGAGCCAGCTCGCGGAGTACTTCGCCGGCGAGCGGCGCTCGTTCTCCCTCTCGGTCGCGCCGGTCGGGACCGACTTCCAGCGCACCGTGTGGCGGGCGCTCGCGGCGATCCCCTACGGCGAGACCCGCAGCTACGGGGAGATCGCGGCGGCGGTCGGGCGCCCCTCGGCGTCGCGCGCCGTCGGCGCCGCCAACGGCCACAACCCGATCTCGGTGATCGTCCCCTGCCACCGGGTGATCGGCGCGAACGGCTCCCTCACCGGCTACGCCGGAGGGATCGAGCGGAAGACCACCCTCCTCGACCTCGAGCGCGCCGGCGGCGGCGGCGACTGACGCCCGACGGCGGGGGCGCCCCTCGCGGCGACTCAGCCGAGCCAGCTGCGGATCAGCGCGTGGCCGGCCGAGACCGGCCCGGGGAGGGTCATCGTGCGCCCCGTCATCCCCGAGGCGACCTCCTCGCGGGTGAACCAGCGCACCTCGTGGTGCTCGTCGTTGCCGACGAGGGGCGCGTAGGCGGCGGTCGCCTCGTAGGCGAGCATCAGCGAGGAGGGGAAGGGCCAGGGCTGCGAACCGCGGTAGCGGACCGCGCTGACGCGCAGGCCGACCTCCTCCTCGACCTCGCGGGCGACCGCCGCCTCGGGGGACTCGCCGGCATCGACGAAGCCGGCGAGCGTCGACCATCGCCCCTCGGCGGCGCCGATGCGGCGGCCGAGGACGCAGCGCTCCCCGTCGCTCACGAGCATGATCACCGCCGGGTCGCTGCGCGGGAAGTGGTCGCTCGCGCACGACGCGCAGCGGCGCACGTGGCCGCCCTCGGTGGGGTGCGTCGCGCCGCCGCAGCGGGGGCAGAAGGGGTGGCGCTCGTGCCAGGTGTAGAGGGCGAGCGCCTCGACCGCGGCCTCGCCGTCGGCGGCGGCGAGCGAGGGGCCGACCTCGCGCATCGCGGCGTAGCTCGGCCCGTCGTCGGTGAGCGCCTCCTCGGCGTCTGTCACCGAGGCGGCGAAGAGCGCGCCCCCGGCGGCGTTCACCCCGAGGAAGGTGAGCGTGTGCCCCGCCTCGAGGGCGGGGGCCGACGGCGCCCAGACGAGCGCGCCGTCGCCGTCGACCGGGATCGTCGCCCCGTCGCGCAGCCACAGCACCCGCCCTTGCGGCGCGGCCGCGGCGGTGGCGAGGAAGGCCTCGTCCTTACGGCGCTCGCCGGCACGGTCGAGGGTGTGGCCGCTGAAGGGGAGCTGGAAGAGCTCGTCGGTGGTGCGCATCGACCCGGAGCGTAGGCGGCCGCGGGGCGGCCGGCCCGCGTCAGCTCTGCAGGTCGCCGAGCGCCGAGGCGAGCGCGGCCAGCTCCTCGTCGTGGTCGTCGACGGCGGCCATCGGGCGGAGGACGAACTTCGAGAAGCCCTCGGCGATGAAGGCCTCGAGGAGCGCACGCGCCTGTTCCAGGCCGACCGGCACGACGAGGCGGGGGTCGCGGCCCTTTGCGCGCTCGGTGATCTGGGCGCGCTGCTCGGGTGTCGGCTCGGCGCGGAGGTAGGCGATGCTCACCCCGTAGTGCTCGTCGGAGATGGCGCGCCCCGCCGCCGCCGCCACCCCCTCGATCACCTCCCGGCCGGCGGCCGCCTCCGCGGGGGTGCAGGCCGAGGGGAGCCAGCCATCGCCGAGGCGGCCGCAGCGCTCGAGGGCGGCCGCGGCCATGCCGCCCAGCCAGAACTCGAGCGGCTGCTGCACCGGGAGCGGGGAGAGCGTGACGCCGCGGAACGAGCCGAGCGCGCCGTCGTGGTCGGTGACCTCGCCTGAGAGGAGGCGGCGCACGAGGGCGAGTCCCTCCTCCATCGCCGCGCCGCGCGCCCGCGGCGCGACACCGATCACCTCGCGCTCGGGGCTGCGCAGCACGCCCGGGACGAAGGTCACGAGCAGGCGGCCGCGCGACAGCCGGTCGAGTGTGGCGAGCGCCTTCGCGAGGCGCACCGGGTTGCGCCCGGGCAGCAGCATCGTCGTCCCGAGCTTCACCCGCGGCGCGCGCGCCGCCGCGAAGGCGAGGCCGGCGACGGGGTCGACGCCGCCCCCGGCGAGGGTCTCGGAGAGCCAGATCGAGTCGAAGCCGTGACGCTCCATGGCGTCGAGGAAGGCTCCGAGGCGCTCGTCGTCGAGGGGGCCGCGGCCGTTCCCGATGCCGATGCGGACCTTCACCGTCTCCCTCCGCCAGACCGCCGCGCACCGTTATCGGGGCGCGGCTCCACCCGATCACAGATCAGGCAGAGCCGCCGGGGGAGGACAGCTGCGGCGCCCGGAGTGCCACGCCGCTCGACTGCGGTGGGCCGACCGACGGTGACCCACCTGACCTTGTCCGTGCTCGGTGCGCGGGAAGGTCGCAGTGGTGATCGTCGCGTGCAGTTGTAAGACGAGTGCTGGCGAAGTGTTAGCGAAGCGTTGCGCCCTTCACGCCGCATCGAGCTGCCCCTTGCGCTCGAGCTCGGCGTGGAGGTGGGCGGCGATCGCGAGGCTGGAGGTGGCGGCCGGCGAGGGGGCGTTGCGGACCACGGTCACCCTCCCACTCGTCTCGATCACGAAGTCGTCGACGAGCGCCCCGGCGCGATCGAGGAGCTGCGCGCGCACCCCCGCCGGCGCGCGCTGCAGGTCCTCCGTCGAGAGCGCCGGCAGGTAGGCGCGCACCTTCGCCGCGTAGGCGCGCCGCGAGAGCGAGGTGCCGAGCTCCGCGAGGCCGGCCCGCCAGTGGGCGGCGAAGAGGCGGCGGGTGCCGGAGAAGGCGAGCACGCCGGCGAGCTCGCGCACCGAGAGGTCGCGGCGGCGGTAGCCCTCGAGGGCGGTGGCGAACACCGCGTTCGGACCGGCGAGGACCTCGCCGGAAAGGGTGCGGGTGAGGTGCACCCCCAAGAAGGGGTAGCGCGGGTCGGGGACGGGGTAGACGAGGCCGCGTACGAGCGCCGCGGCCGACGGCGCGAGGCGGTGGTACTCGCCGCGGAAGGGCACGACGTGAAGGCCGCCCGTCGCGCCGGCGAGGCGGGCGAAGCGGTCGCTGTGCGCCCCCGCGCAGCAGACGACCGCGGCGAAGCGCTCCTCGCCGCGGTCGCTGCGGACGAGGACCCCGCCCGCGACCTCGCGCAGGCCGCGCACCTCGTCGCCGAGGCGGACCTCCCCGCCGTGCGCGACGAGGTCCGCGCCGTAGGCACGGGCGACGGTCGGGAAGTCGATGACCGCAGTGTGCGGCGAGTGCAGCGCGCGGGCGCCGACGACGTGCGGCTCGATGCCGGCGATCTCCGCCGAGCCGAGCACCGCGAGGTCGGGGACCTGGTTCTCGACGGCGCGGGCGCGGATCGCCTCGAGGCCGGCGAGCTCGCCCTCGTCGCGGGCGACGACCAGCTTGCCGAGCTCGGAGAACGGGATCGCCTTCTCCGCGCAGTACTCGCGCAGCATCGCCCCGCCCTCGCGGCAGAGCCGTGCCTTGAGCGAGCCGGGGGCGTAGTAGAGGCCGGCGTGGACGACGCCGCTGTTGTGCGAGCTCTGGTGCGGCGCGAGCGCCTCCTCCTTCTCGTAGAGGACCACCTCGCCGCCCCACTCGGTGGCGAGCGCCCGGCCGAGGGCGAGGCCGACGATCCCCCCGCCGACGATCGCGACCCGTCGCTCACCCATCGCCCGACGGTACCGCGGCGCCCTCGGGCGGGTCGCCCGAGGCACCGGGGGTGGCGCTATCCGCGAGGGCGCGCCGTCTATCGTCGAGACGTGGCTGGCTCCGCTCCTCGTGGCCGCGCGAGGCACCGGCGCAGGCGCCCCCGCCGGCAGCGCTACCTCGCCGTCGGCGCCCTCGTCGTCGTCCTCGGCGCCATCGCCGCGGTGGTGCTCGCCCTCGGCGGCGGGAAGCCGAGCGCGAGCGGCGGCCACGGCACCACGACGACGACCACGCTCGCGCTGGCGACCAGGGCGCCCGCGCGTCCCTCGACCACGCTCGCGCGCACGAAGGCGAGTTCGACGACGACGACGTCGACGGCGACCTCGACGACGCTTCCCACGGCGAGCACGACCACCACCGTCGCCCCCGTCGACCTCGTCAGCCCCTCCTCGGTCCTCGTGCAGGTGGTGAACGGCTTCGGCGGCAGCAACGCGGCCACCGACGCGGCGAGCGCGCTGCACAACGCCGGCTTCACGATCAACGGCACGGGCGACGCCCAGAACTTCACCTACCACGAGAGCGTGATCGAGTACTCGCCCGGCAACCTTTCGGCCGCGCAGACCCTCGACAACCACGTCGTCGGGCCGGTCCACCTCGAGCAGGTCTCGGACCTCCCGGCGAACGACGAGGTCGTCCTCATCCTCGGCTCCACCTACGGCGGCGTGGCCGCCTAACCTCCCGCCCCGGCGGCGGCGCGCCGCCGAGAGAGCGAGGAGCCCCTGATGCTCGAGCCCGCCGCGACCTACTACGCCCCCGGCGGGATGGTCTGCACGGTCGACCACCTCGCCTCCGCGGCAGGCGTCGCGGTGCTGCGCGCCGGGGGCAACGCCGTCGACGCCGCGATCGCGACCGGCGCCGTGCTCACCGTCACCTTCCAGCACCGCAACGGCCTCGGCGGTGACCTGCTGGCGGTGGTCGTGCCCCCCGGCGAGGCGCCGGTGGCGATCAACTCCTCGGGCTTCGCCGGCTCCGGCGCCAACGCCGCGGCGGCGCGCGCCGAGGGCCTCACGCGCATCCCCGCCCGCAACGACATCCGCGCCGTCACCGTGCCGGGCTGCGTCGACGGCTGGCTCGCGCTCCATGAGCGCTTCGGCCGGCTGCCGCTCGCCGAGGTCCTCGCCGCGGCGCGCGACTACGCCGCCGAGGGCTTCCCGGTCGGCCCCGAGCTCGCCGGGGAGATCCACCTCATCGCGGAGCGCCCCGGGGCCGCGGACTTCATTGCCGGCGGTCCGGCGCACGCCGGCTCGCGGGTGCGCCGGCCGGGGGTGGCGCGGCTCTTCGAGGCGATCATCTCCGACGGTCGCGAGGGCTTCTACGGCGGCGAGTTCGGCCGCGAGCTGCTCGAGGTCGGCAACGGCGAGTTCACCCCCGAGGACCTCACCCGCCCGATCGCGAAGTGGGCGCCCGCCCTCGGCGTCGAGGCCTTCGGCCACCGCCTGTGGACCGTCCCCCCGGCCTCGTGCGGCTACCTCACCCTGGCGAGCGCCTGGATCGCCTCGCAGCTCGACCTCCCCGAGGACCCGGAGGACCCCCGCTGGGCGCACCTCCTCGTCGAGGCCTCCCGGCAGGCGAGCTTCGACCGCCTCGACGTGCTGCACGAGGAGGCCGACGGCGAGGCCCTCCTCTCCCCCGAGCGCCTCGCGCCGCGCGCCGCGGCGATCGACCCCGAGCGCGCCTCGGAGCTGCCCGGGAGCTACCTGAAGGGGGGCACGATCGCGCTCACCGCGGTCGACTCGGACCGCATGGCGGTGAGCATGCTGCAGTCCAACGCCTGGGGCTTCGGCAGCTACCTCGCGCTGCCCCGCCTCGGCGTCTTCCTGCACAACCGGGGGATCGGCTTCTCCCTCGACGAGGGCCACCCGAACGAGTATCGCCCCGGCCGTCGCCCGGTGCACACCCTCTGCCCGACAGCGGTCACCGGCCTCGACGGATCACTCACCGGCGTCGTCGCCTCGATGGGCGGCGACAGCCAGCCGCAGATCGTCCTGCAGCTCCTCGCCCGCTGGCTGCACTGCGGTCAGGAGCCGGGCGACGCCCTCGCCGCGGGCCGCTTCATCCTCGCCGACCCGGTCGCCGGCGCCCCCTTCGACACCTGGCAGGAGCGGGGCCGTGTCGAGGTCGCCCTCGAGGGCCAGGCGGCCGAGGGATGGGACGAGGGCCTCGCGGGCCGCGGCCACGACGTCGCCCGCCGGACGCCCTTCAACGCGAGCTTCGGGCACGCACACCTCATCGCGCTCGAGGAGGGGATGCTCGCCGGCGGCACCGACCCCCGGCCCCGCTCGGGCGGCGCCCTCGGCTACTGACTACCGATGGAGCTGACCGCCGATTGACCGGCTGGACGCTCTCGCGATTGTGCCTGGGGAATCGCCTCCATATCCCGCGGTGACCTGCGGTGATAGCGCGCCGCGAAAGCGCGGCGAACGCCCGGCATCGGTTCCACGCGGGTGCGCATGATTTCGCGCTCCACGATCATCTGGCGAGGCGGTTGCCGGTCTTTCGTTCATGTTGCCGCAAGGATCGCTCCCTACCGTTCACGCGATCGCGCCCGATCGCGCCCGATCGCGCCCGATCGCGCCCGGGCGCGGCGGTCGACGCCCCCGAAAGCGAGGATTCCTGTGGCATTTCCACTCTCACGTCGACTCGCGGCGGCAAGGGCTCGCGGATCATCTGGGGCCTCCATGTCCGGCGAGTCGACGAGCCATGTCCCACACCTGGACATGCGATCAGGCGGACTCCGCGCGGCGGTCTTTGGAGTGAGTGACGGCCTCGTGTCCAACCTCTCGCTCGTCCTTGGAACCTCCGGGGCTCACCCCGGCGGAGGCTTCGTGCGTCTCGCCGGCCTCGCGGGGTTGCTCGGGGGCTCTTTCTCGATGGCCGCGGGAGAGTACGTCTCGATGCGCGGCCAACGCGAGGGCCTCGAGCGTCAACTCGATCTCGAACGTGACGAGCTCGCCAGCGTGCCCGACAGCGAACAGCGAGAACTCGAAATGATCTATGAGCGTCGAGGCGTCTCCCCCGAGGTGGCCGCGGCGGTCGCGCGTGAGCTGATGGCCGATCCACAGACTGCCCTCGACACCCACGCCCGTGAAGAGCTGGGCATCGACCCAAATGCACTCGGTTCGCCGCTTCAGGCCGGCGCCGCGTCCTTTGTGACTTTCGGGATTGGCGCATTCGTCCCGATGGCCGCCTTCCTCGGGGGCTCGTCGGGCAACGGGGCGCTGTTCGTCTCGATCGGCAGCGCAGGAGCACTCGCGCTCGTTGTCGGCGCTCTGCTGTCGATCTTCACCGGCCGAAGCTGGTCGTGGTCAGGGATCCGATCGCTATTGATCTGCGCCGTGGCGGGTGCGGTGACGTACGCGATCGGCTCCGCCATCGGCGCGTCCGGGTAGTAGCCGACCCGCTATCGGTGCGCTTTGGGCACGGGTGATCGACCGGAATGCCGGTCGCGGGAGCGAACGGGGAACCCGCTTCGTTCATGTTCTCGTAAGGCCTGGCCCCTAGGTTGGATCGGGTGAGGACCAGCGCAAACACAGCTCTTTCGGGCATGCGAGCGTCGGTAAAAGCCGCCGGGGCCATTCGTTGAGATCTGCCAGCTCCGATCGGGCGGCCCACTGTTCGCGTCCTTCGGTTTGAAACGTTGCTGCTCCGCCATTCCGAGCGCGCTCCCGGCGCGCGGGGCGCGCCCGATTCCTCCGTTCCGAATGCGGCTGGCACACTTCTCGGCGTGCGAATCCTCCTTGCCGAAGACGACGCTCGCCTGAGGGAGGTCCTCGAACGGGGCCTCCGCGAAGCCGGCTACGTCGTCGACGGGGTGGCAGACGGTGACGCCGCCCGCGAGTACCTCCGCGCCTATGAATACAGCGTCGGCGTCCTCGACTGGCGCATGCCGGGAGCTTCCGGACTCGAGATAATCACCTGGGCTCGACACCGGGGAATCCACACGCCGTTCTTGATGCTCACGGCAAAAGACGCCCCGCCCGACCGGATCCGCGCCCTCGACGAGGGCGCGGATGACTACCTGATCAAGCCGTTCGACTACGGCGAGCTGCTCGCCCGGCTCCGTGCGCTGCTTCGCAGACCGAGTGGAGAGCGCCAGCCACTCCTCCGCTGCGGATCACTCACCCTCGACCCCGCTACGCGGGTGGTGCTCGTGGATGGTGCACCCGCGGAGCTCACGCCACGGGAGTACGCCATCATCGAGCTCCTCATCCGCAGGAGCCCCGCCGTCGTGCAGCGCAGCACGATCGCGCTGCAAGCGTGGCCGGACGAAGCCGACGCAGTTGGCTCCAATACGATCGATGTCCACATCGCCCGCCTCCGCGCCAAACTCGCTCGTGGCGACACGAGGATCGAGACGCAGCGCGGTGCCGGCTACCGGCTGGTCGCTTCATGACGACCGCAACGGCGAGCGCCGGGGTTGCGCGAGTCCGCCGGGAGGCCCGGCGCGTCGCGCTCGGCGCGACGCTGCTCGCCCTCGCCGTCTATCTCTTGGCCTGCACGCTCGCGGACCTTTTAGTCGTCGACCACCTCAACGGTTCGATCGACGCGCGGTTGGCGGGTCGCCTCATTTCGCTCACCCATGGACTGCCTCGGCACCTGAGCCCGCAGAAGTCGAGCCAGACCGAGCTGTCGACCGGTTCGGGTGGTGATCTCGACGACGCTCCACTCCTCGCCTGGTTCGTACCGGCCGGTGCTACACGCGCCCAGCCTCTCGAGAGTGACGAGCCGATCCTGCCGAGAAGTGCGCTTCACGTCGGCCGGCCGACCACGGCGGTCGTCGACGGCCGCACCTTTCGCCTCGACGGGACGGTGATTCGAACCGGACGGCTTGTCGTCGCCACGAGCACCCGCGAAGCGATGAGCGTGCGCAACACGTTGTTCGTCATCGAGGGAGCACTCGCGCCGATCCTGCTCCTTGCCCTGTTCGTCGCCGCCTCGATCATCGGTCGACGCGCCGCGACACCTATCGAGCAGGCCCGGCTGCGCCAGCTCGAGTTCACCGCCGATGCTTCTCATGAACTGCGCACCCCGCTCAGTGTGATCGAGGCCGAGATCGGTCTGGCGCTCAGCACCCAGCGATCAGCAACCGGCTACCGCTCGGCACTGGAGCGGGTTGCCGGAGAGTCAAGGAGGTTGCGGAGCATCGTTGACGACCTCTTGTGGTTGGCTCGCCTCGATGCGATGCCGGACAACCCGCCCCACGAAGCCGTCGACGTGGTGAGTCTGGCGACGGTGTGCGCCGACCGCTTCCGTGCGCTCGCGCAGCGCGACGGCCTCACCATCTCCACTGCCGAGGAAGGTTCCCTCCCAGCGATCATCCTCGCCCCTGCCGACTGGCTCGATCGCCTCGTCTCGGTCCTTCTCGACAATGCCTGCCGCTACGCCGGCGTCGGCGGGCTGATCGACGTCACCGTCTCCAGGACCGAGGACCGGGTGACGCTCACCGTCGACGACAACGGTCCAGGAATTCCCGAGGAGCAACGTGACGAGATCATGGAACGGTTTCATCGCGCGAGCGACGTCCCGGGGGGTGCCGGTCTCGGACTCCCCATCGCCAACGCCGTCGTACGGGCTACCGATGGCGAATGGAGCATCACCACCGCGCCCAACGGTGGCGCTCGGATCCAAGCTTCCTGGCCGCGCTTTCGATCAGACGATGCGAATGGCGCACGTGGCGACGACCACCGCGAGGCACTCCCCGTCGGCAGCCCCTCCTGAGCCACCGGAATGTCGCCCGACGATCAGCCGAGCGCGAGTCGGCCCCATTCATGTCGCCGTAAGGTCCGCTCCATACCCTCTACCTTGAGACGCGGGATCCCGCGCGTTTGACACCGAAGGGGTGAGGACGGGCATGGCAAACGGTCGCAAGCGCGGGCGACGTCCATATCAAGTCCGCCCCCAGCCGGACCACCCTGTGCAACGGGGCGAACCCGGTCCGGTCATAGACGACGAGCACGTGGCTCAATTGACTGCGCCGCGAAGCATCGGGGAGCTGTTCGGGGGGGTAGGGGGGCCGCTCCTATTTCTTCGGGCGTTCCTCGGCGTGACCTTTGTGTTCGCCGGCCTGCAAAAGCTTGCCAACCAGAACTTCTTCAGCGCGACCGCTCCCGGATCCTTCCAGGAGCAGCTGCGCGGCTCGATTCTCACGAGCCCGCTTCACCATCTCCTGTCTCCGGTGCTCCCCCTCGCCACGCTCGTCGCGGTGGTCATCTCTCTCGGCGAGGTCGCGGTCGGCCTCGGCACGCTGCTCGGCCTCTTCGGGCGCGTCGCGGCGCTCGGCGGGTTGCTGTTGTCACTGTCGTTCTTCCTCACCGTCAGCTTCAATGACAACCCCTACTACTACGGACCGGACATCGTTTTCTTGTTCGCCTGGACGCCGTTCGTGCTCGCCGGTTCGGGTACCTGGTCGCTCGACGCGCTCTTCGCGCAACGCGCCGCGCGGACACGCGCGGCGCTGCAGACCGCGGCGATCCGCGGTGGTCCCGCCGCGCGGCGCCGGGCAGCCGAGTTCGATCGACGGGTCTTCCTGCAGCGACTCTCTGCGGCGGGGGTCGTCGGCCTGACCGGTCTCGCCCTCGGTGGATTCGTCGCCGCGATCGGGCGCCTTGCTCACGGCGCTCAACAAGCGTCGGGAACGGGAACCATCGGCGGAGGCGGCACGAACCCAGGTACCGGCTCCACCGCGCCGACCGGCAACGGAGCGGCGAGCTCACCGTCGACGACCGTGCCGGCTCGCCCCCCTGAAGGACAGACCCCAAAGGGAACGCGCATCGGCCCCGCGAGCGACGTTCCGGTCGGAGGCGCGGCGAGCTTCACCGATCCGGCGCAGGGAGTCCCCGCGTTGGTCGTCCAGGTCAAGCAGGGCACGTTCCACGCCTTCTCGGCTGTCTGCCCGCACGCCGGGTGCCAGGTCCAGTTCGACCAACAGAACGACATCTTCGTCTGTCCGTGCCACGGATCGACCTTCAACGGATCGACCGGGGCCGTCGAGAGTGGCCCCGCACAAGCCGGACTCTCGCCGATCACGGTCAACGCGGGGTCCAACGGCCAGCTGTATGTCGACGGCTGAGTAGTCGTCCTCGGGAGCGTTGTGCCTCGCCGCGAGGCCTTGGTCTTGCGGGGTACCGAAGCGATCGCCGTCGGTGATGAGGCCCGCCGGACGGGCACCGCTCGGTTACGGCGCGGACATCGTGACAAAGTCACGGGAATACGCGGGTTCGAAAAAGCGGGCCGGCGTCTGCAGCATCGCGGGAAGCAGGTCGGAGCCGTTCGACGGCGAAGCAGCACCGCTGCCGCTCGTTGGCGCGTAGATCGAGAAGACGGTCCAATTCGGGTTCATGTCAAGGACCATCGCTCGCACCGAGCCGGCTCGCGCAAGGATGTCCGCGAGGTCGACGATCGTCATCTGGCCCGACACGTAGACGAGAGCGCCGTTCGCGGTTTCGCCGAGGCCGGATCGCCACGTGTCGACGACCCCGTGGAGACTCACCCCCCAAGTCGAGACGTCATTCGGATTGAGCCCTGCGACGGGTTGGCCGTGGTCGATGAGGAGGGTCAGGTTCTGCCGCACGGCGACGACTGCGGGCGTCATCGCAAGATCTCGCCCCCACTCACCGACCGTCGCAGAGCCGTTCTTGAAGATCACGAGCGACGCGGCGCCGGTGCGGAGCGGTGCGACGAGGTGGCGCTCACTGAAGTAGCCCCCGTTCGTGTCTTTCAGCAGGAACCCGCCGTTGAACGCCGCGACGAGCGTCTGGGAGGCGGCGGGCGAGATCGGGGCGGTGTACTTCCAGAACAGTCCTCCGGGGCTGAGGCTTCCCGAGTAGAGGCGAGCTCGAAGCAGCTTCGTGTCCATCCAGGCGATCCCGGCACCGGCGGCCGCATTGCTCGGGAGCCGGACCGTCGTCTCGTACACCGCAGGGAGATTGTCGACGCGACGGCCAACCGGCCGCCACTGACCCTCGCCGCTCGTCGGAGGGAGGTGGAAGGGGCCGATCGCATCGGGTGGCGCAAGCGACACCGCCGGCGCGTCGACCGCCTTGGGGTTCGTCGACCTTGCTTTCGTCGGAGTGTGCGGGGCTCCACGAGCGGCGCCGAGCGAGTGGAGAACCCCGACGAATCCGATGCACGGCAGCGCGACGGCCACGAGTACGAGCGCCTGGCGCCGCCGCGCCACGGACCTCGGAACGCGACGTCGCCCGGCGCTCGGACCCCCGCCCGCTTCAGCGATGCGGTGGGCCATCGGTCTCGGGGTCGTCGGTCCAGCGCGGTCCGAACACCAAGGCAGGCCCTCTGTCTGGCGGGGGCGGCGTCGCCCCGGCCCCTCGGTGCGTCACCGGAAAAGGCACCACGCCGGCAAGCGTGAATTGTGCCGGCCCGCGCGGTCGCAGTGAGACGCTGCGATCCGCTCGAATTGGTAGTAAACGATCGAGAGGTGATCCCCCAATTTCCGTCACCGTTAGGACGATAGGGACCGATCCTTACGGTGCCATGAACAGCTGGGCTACGACCGGGAAGGCCCCCACTCGGTGCCGTGATCCAAGAGCTCCAGTATTGAATGGTGCGTGTTCATCTCGCCGTAAGGCTTGCTCTCTACCCTTTTCGCCATGGGGACCACGTGGCACGCGAGCGGACACCCGGCTTGCTGAGCACTCCGGACGCCCTTTGCATTCTCGGCCAAGGCCGCTCGGCAGCGATGCAAGCGGCCGACGGCGGATGAATGCGCCGCGCCATCTCCGTCCGAGCTCTTCGCGCGTGCTCGAAGACCTCCGCGACCTCGGCGCTCCGCCATCAGAACCCACCGTCGACTCCCAGCCGGCACGAGCACGAAGTCACCACAAGGTCCGTTCCCCCAACGCCCGCCGTCGTCGACGGTCGCGACGGCGGGCACTGAGGGCAGCTCGCACAACGATCGTCGGTCGACATCCGTATCGCTCCGCCGCACTTGTCGTCGTTGTCCTGCTCACGCCGGTGTGGGTGTCACTCGGAAGCGCGCTGGGCAACCCGGGACTTGGCGCTTCGAACGGCGCACGATTGGCGGAATGGGCGCGCGAGCACGGGGCTGCCCCCGTCGTCAACTGGGCGGAGTCGCTTTGGTACTCCCACCACCAGCCTCCGGTAGGCGGAGCGCCGCGCAAAGGAGCGATCCCGCCCCCTTCGGCCCGGGCGATTACCTCTGACGCGACGGCCCGCTCCGCGGCGCACCTCCCGGCACCGGCGCCGATCCCGCCGCTCGCGAGCCCGGCGATCCCGGGAGAGGGCATCTGGCACCAGGTCGGGCGCAAGGTCGATGGTCTGTCCGCTGTCTACGAGGCGTTCCTCCGACCCGATCCGATCCACACGAGCCTCGTCGTCGGCGTGGCATGGATGGACACCAAGCTGCTCCGCGCGACGCTCTACTCGGGCAGCACGGTCCCCGGCGGCGGGCCCTACCCCAACACCGCGCCGATCCAACCGGCAGCGGCGAGGAGCCTCGTCGCCGCATTCAACGCCGGCTTTCTGATGGGCAACGCGAATGGCGGCTACTACACCGATGGGCGCGTCGTCGACCCACTACGGCAAGGCGCTGCCTCGTTCGTCATCTACCGCGACGGCACCGCGACGGTGGCGCAGTGGGGTCGGGACGCGACCCTCAGCGCAGACGTGGTCGCAGTTCGCCAGAACCTCGACCTCCTCGTCGACGGTGGCCGGCCCGTTCCCGGCTTGAACGCCAACGACACGACGAAGTGGGGCTACACCCTGGGGAATCAGATTTACGTCTGGCGTTCCGGCGTCGGGGTCACGAGAAACGGGGCGCTCGTCTATGTCGGCGGCCCGGGCCTCAACATCACGACGCTGGCCGGCCTCCTCGCGCGAGCCGGTGCCGTGCGGGCGATGGAACTCGACATCAACACCGACTGGGTGAACCTCGCGACGTACTCTCCTTCTTCGCCGACAGCGCCGGCGGATGCGGCGAACGGCTCGGACCTCCTCCCGGACATGTCGGGCTCGCCGGCGCGCTATTTCGAGCCGTGGTGGTCTCGGGACTATTTCACGATGTCGGCCCGGGGAGTGCCGTAACCGATGACCGGCCGCCTCATGCAACGTCATCGCGTCCATCACAGGGGGGCCGGCGCGGGCCGGACCCCGACGACGCGTGACCGCTCGAAGTCACCGGCGACTCCGGAAGCGGGTGCTTCACGACGGCCGCTCCTCTGCAGCCTCCTCGTGGCGACGCGACCACGCCAGTGGATCAAGAACCTGCTCGTCTTCGCAGCGCCGGGAACGGCCGGCCTGCTCGGCCGACCGGCCATCATCGGCCGGACCGCAGCGGCCGCGGGGATCTTCCTCGTCGCCTCCGCTGGCACCTATCTGCTGAACGACGCGATCGACGCGCCGGCGGACCGCCTCCACCCCGACAAACGCCATCGTCCGGTCGCGTCCGGCGAGCTTGCTTCGCAACTTGCGATCGGGCTCGGGAGCGCGCTGCTCCTCCTCGCCACCGCGGGCGCCGGCCTTCTCGCCGGGATCCGCCTCGCGGTCCTGCTCGGCGCCTACGGCGCGACGACCATCGCCTACACGCTCTGGCTGAAACGCGTGCCCATTCTCGAGCTCGGGTGCGTCTCGGCGGGATTCGTCCTGCGAGCGATCGCTGGGGGTGTGGCCGTTCACATCTCGATCTCGCCGTGGTTCGCCATCGTGACGTCCGCAGCCGCCTTGCTCGTCGTCGCTGGCAAACGCACCGCAGAGATCGACACCCTCGGAACAGCGAGCATCGCCCATCGTGAGGTGCTCAGCCGTTACCCCAAGCCCTTTC
Organism: Acidimicrobiales bacterium; assembly: GCA_035533595.1. Taxonomy (NCBI): domain Bacteria; kingdom Bacillati; phylum Actinomycetota; class Acidimicrobiia; order Acidimicrobiales; species Acidimicrobiales bacterium. Next base: position 27,056 of record DATLTN010000017.1, on the reverse strand, counting down.
TTCGCTCAGTCCGGATCATCGCGGCAGGCGTCGCGATCGTTGCCTATTGCCTATGGGCGTTCGAGCGCGCCGCGCACATCGACGTCGGCAGGCCCGACTCCGACAACGTCTTCTTCGAGCTTTCAATTCTCGCCTTCGTCCTCGGCGTGCTGGCTGTCGAACTCGCCGTCGAGACGGGTGAAGGCGGTGCTCCTGAAGACCTCGTGCTTCACAATCGGGTGATCCAACTTGTCGGAGCGGCCGGGGTGGCGCTCGTCACCATTGCGATCTACACGTGACGAAGGTTGACCGCGCCGAAGCCGCCCGGGTGATGCGAGATGCGGGGCGCTGCCCTCCCCCGTCGTTGACGAAGAGATCTCGCCAGGCGCTGGCAGAGATGGCGCGGGCGGAGAGGTTGACCTCAGCCGACGAGGAAGTGGCCCGCTCGGCCAACGGTCACCGCTGCGAGCAATGCACCGACCACCAAGCTCGCCGCGATCGACCACTGGCGAAGTCCGGCGCCCGCCACCTGCTTTCGAGTTCGCCAATAGAAGTCCCTCGGAGCGAGCTTGGCGGTGTCGAGGAGATGGCCGAGGACATGGACCGTCATCGCTGCGAGCCACAAGACAAAGCTCGCCTTGTGAATCAGAAGAAGGTTCTGGCGGAGCCCCGCACCCGCGAACAAGAGCGCGACGCCGCTTGCCATCAAGGCGATCGTCAGCACGACGACCAAGGGCCCCAACAGGCGCAGGAGCGCCGGCGGCGGTCCCTTTCGTCGGTAGGCGAGCGAGCCGGTGTAGTAACGGACGAAGCGATAGCCGGTGCTTCCGATCTTGAGTGCAGTCGGTGGAATGAGGAGCATCCCGATGAACACGTGCGGTTTGAGGAGCGGGCCGATGCGGAGCACCGTGACTCCCTCGGCGGCGAGCAGGACGAGCAGCACGGCCGCCGTCGAACCGGTCAGGCGAGCGTTCGCTTCGACCCCCTTTGACGCCCCCTCGGGGCCGTCCGCCTGGGCGTGCAGGCGCGCGGGCCGGCTCGGCGAGCGTCGCTCCATTTGGCAAGGATCGCCGCGTACCCTGACGACAACATGAACTTTTCGTCCGCTCAGCGGTTCACGGGGGATCTCCGCGCCTCATCTCCCGTCGGCCGCGCGCGAACGATCCCCCAGGGTCCCGGGCAATGGGCGGCCCGCAGCGTCCCTGTGGAGCGCTTCCACACTCAAAAGCGCAGGTAGAAGTTGAGAGGCTCGGCCTCGTGGGGCAGCTTCGGCGAGAGGTGCACCGAACGGGGCCAGACGAGCACCCGGTAGCTACCGACGGAGTACGTGTGCGACGGCATCCCGAAGGTGGCGACGGCACTCGCGGTGTCGACCGCGCGCCAGGGGCGGCGGGTGTCGTAGACGAAGAACTGGAACGAGACCCCCGCGTACCAGCTGTCGCTCGACTGGCGGTCGTAGCGCAGCAGGTTGCCCGCCGCGTTGTTGGTGACCGGGCGGACCACGACGTCGCCGTCGCTCTCGACGGTGACGAGCGACGAGCTCCAGTAGTCGCCGAGGCCGACCCGCAGGTCATGGGCGCGTAGAAAGCTGCTCAGCGCGACGGCCGGCGGCGAGGGCGGCGGGTGGTCAAGGTAGAGGGTGGCGTCGAGGAAAAAGGCGAGCGAGAGGGCCGCCCCCGCACCGAGGACGAGGCGGCGCGGCTGGGAGTCGCCGAGGGCGGCGACGAGGTGGCCGAGGTGGCGGCCGGCGAGCACCGCGGCGAAGAGCACCGCCGGCAGCAGGTAGCGGAGGTAGTCGACGTTGTTGCTCGGGGCGGTGAGCAAGAAGGTCGCGATGCTCCCGAGCACGGCGAAGAGGAGGAGGTCGTCGAGGCGGGCGTCCTCCTCGGGCTGCGGGCGGCGGATCCCCCGCCACAGCACCCACAGGCCGTAGCCGACCGCCGCGAGCACGCCGGCGAGGCCGACGGCGTGCGCCACCGAGGCGGCCACCGACTGGTGGGTGACGTCCAGCGGCAGGTTGCCGACGCCGAAGAGCGCGGCGAGGCGCCCCGGCAATTGGCTCACGTTGTGGCCGATCTGGCCCCTGCTGATCACGACATTGCGGTTCACGAGGGTGAAGGTGCCGATCGCCGTCGCGAGCAGCCGCCCGAGGGCGGCGAGGGCGACCGCCGCGGGGACCGCGGCGGCGAGGCGCAGGCCGGCGGCGAACCGCCGGCGGGCCATCGTCGCGGCGCCGGCGAGGAGCACCGGGAGGAGGGCGATGCCAAGGGTCATGAAGTCGCCGAGGAGGGCGGCGGCGAGGAAGAGCGCGCCGACGGCGAACAAGAGCCAGCCACCGCGACGGGCGGTGAGCGCGCCGAAGGCGACGAGCGTCCACAGCACGGTGCCGACGTGCCAGGGCCCCTGCAGGAGGAAGAAGGCGAGCGTCGGGCTCGGGAGGCCGACGATCGCGACCACGGCGAGCACGGTGGCCGGCCTCGCCGCGCCGCTGCAGCCGCGGCGCGCGAGCAGCGCACCGGCGACGACGACGCCGATCGCGAGGAAGCTCGGGACGAGGTGCAGCAGATCGGCGTGCAGCCCGGCGACCCGCTCCACCGCGGCGTAGACCACGGCGTCGATGCTCCAGAAGGACTCGAGGCTCATCGACCAGCCGCTCAGCGCGAGGTGGCCTGCCGAGATCGCCTGTCCCTCGAGGACCACGGTCGCGCCGTCGGAGTTGCCGACGTAGGTGTGCAGCGAGGCCTCGTCGAGGAGGAGGGCGAGGGCGGCGAGCGCGGCGAGGAGGAGGGCCCCCTGCGCGAGGCGGCGCCCGCTCACCGGGCCCGCCTCGGCGCGGTGCACGCCGCGCGTAACCTTGCCTGGCCGCCCGCCCTTTTCGAGGAGTGACAGCCGTGCCCATGCCGAAGCGCCCCGAGATCGACACCGACGCGCTGATCGACGCCGTGCTCACGCGCGCGCTGCGCCTGCACCGCCGGATCTTCGAGGCCAGCAAGGGGCGCATCGGGGCGCGCATCGGGGGCACCCGCTGCCTCCTCCTGCACACGACCGGCCGGCGCAGCGGCCTCGAGCGCACCGCGACCCTCGCCTACGCGACCGACGGCGAGGCGCTCGTCCTCGTCGCCTCCAACAACGGCAGCGACAGCGAACCGGACTGGATGAAGAACCTGCGCGCCGACCCGCACGTCGAGGTGCAGCTCGGCACCGAGCGCAGGCGCGCCAGCGCCCGCATCGTCGAGCGCTTCAGCGAGGGCTACGAGCGCCTGCTCCGGCTCGCGAACGCGAACACCGGCTGGCGCTACTTCCACTACCAGCAGAAGACGACCCGCCCGATCCCGGTCGTCGTCCTCACCCTCGAGGCCGCCTGACCGCTCGTCACGGCTCCTCCGAGAGCCGGTGCACGACGACCGCCTCGCGCACGAGCTCGATGCTGCGGTACGGGCCGCGTAGCGCCTGCACCTCCGGGCTCGCCTCGTCGTAGGGCCCGTCGTCGTCGCCGCAGGTGCTGCAGAGCACCTCGAACAGCCCCGTCGTGCCGTGCACCTGCCAGCGGCCCCGCTCGTCGCGGCCGAGGAACTCGGCGGGCTGGGGGCGCCAACGGTTCTGGTGATCGGCGACGGCCATTGCCCGAGACTACGACCTCGCCCGCAGGACATGCCCCGCCGGCGGCCGCTCAGGCGAGCGGCGGGAGCGGTGCCGCGAGCAGCACGGGCGTCGTCGGCTGCACCGAGCCCCCCGCCGGCTCAGAGGTGACCATCAGCATCGACATGCTCGGCGCGACGCGCAGCGCGGCGAAGCCGTGCGGGTCGGCGCCGAGCAGCGAGATCGAGACGAGTCGGCGGCCGACGAGCGCCCACAGCTGGTAGGTGCGCCCCGCAGCGAGGTTGCCGAGCGTCGAGCTCACCCAGTACGCCGCGCCCGAGGGCGCGATCTCGACCACGGCGCGGGCCCCGCTACGCGCCGCGGTGAGGGTCACGGTCTGGTGCGGCCCGAGCGCCGTCGCCGCGACCGCGGGAGCGAGACCGCGCGCGGCGGTCGCCTGCTGCAGGGTGTTCAGCTCGTGGTCGAGGTGCGCGAGCGAGAGGCCGAGGGCGACGAGGACGGCCGCCGCGACGGCGCCGAGAGCGGCGCGTAGCGCCCGCGCCCGCCGGCGGGGGGCGAGCGGGATCGGCGCCGAGAGAAAGCCCGGGGGCGGGGGCGGGGGCGCCTCCTCCTCGGCGGCGACGCGCGCTGCGATCTTCTGCCACAACCCCTCGGGGGCGATCGCGCCGAAGTTGCCGAGGGCGGCGGCGACCTCGCGGTGCGCCCGCAGCTCGCCACGGCAGCGGGGGCAGCCGCGCAGGTGCTCCTCGAGGCGCTCGACCTCGTCGCCCTCGACGGCGTCGAGGGCGTACGCGCCGAGCAGCTCGGCCGCCTCCTCGTGCTCCATCACTCCGGCCATCCTCCCGCCACCATGCCGCTTCCGGCGAGAGCGTCGTGCATCCGCCGCAGGCCGGCGCGGATCCTCCCCTTCACGGTCCCCTCCGGCTCCCCGAGGAGCTCGGCGACCTCGCGGTAGGTGTGGCCGGCGAAGTAGGCGAGCGCGATCGGCCGCTGCTCGTTCTCGGGGAGGGACCTCAGCGCGCTGCGGACGTGCTCGGCGAGGGTGAGGTCCGCGACCTCGCGCTCGAGGTCATAGCCGGCCTCGGCGGTGCGCAACGCGTCCCGGTTCTCCCGGTCGCGGCGCGCCCCCTCAGAGCGGAGGGTGTCGATCGCCCGGCTGTGGCTCGCCGAGAGCAGGAAGGAGCGGAGCGACCCGCGCTCGGGGTCGTAGCGCTCCGGCTGGCGCCACAGGCGGAGGAAGACCTCCTGCACGACCTCCTCGGCGAGGACGGCGTCGTTCAGGAGCCGGCGGGCGAGGCCGAAGACCGCTCCGGCGTGACGGCGGTAGAGCTCGGCGAGGGCGGACTCGTGCCAGCGGGCGACGAGGAGCACGAGGCTCGCGTCGCTCGCGGTGGCGAAATCGTTGCGCACGAAGCTCATACGGAGCGGGCCGGTCCGGCGGATGGCCACCGGCGCGGGCCCGTCGCAGGGCGGTCGTCCCGGCTTGCCGGGACACGGCGCGCGAGGGCACGCGGGCTCGGCACTTCGCAAGTTTCGCAGTTCCCGCATCCGCCGGGCGCGGCCGCCCCGTAGAGGTGACGTCGGGCGCCGCGCCCGCAGCGCCTGGAGGCGCTCGCGGTGTGGGTCCTCGGCGAGGGCCTCGGCGGCGTCGCGAGCGGCTTCGGCGGCCTCGCCTTCGGCTCCCCCGGCCCCGCCCTCCTCTACGCCGCGCTCGCGGCGGTCCTCTTCTGCAGCCTCGGCGGCGACCCGGCGGCGCTCGGCGCGCGCCTCCGCCGGGTGTGGGCCGTCGTCCTCGCGGCGGGGCTCCTCCTCGAGGCGGCCTCGCCCTATCCGGCGTCGCTGCGGCTGCGCGCCGACTACCAGTCGCTCGCCGTCGGCGAGCCGGCCGCGCTCGCCCGCGTCGACCGCGCCCTCGGGGCCTTTACGAGCGGTCACGCGCTCGCCGTGACCCTCGGCCTCCTTGCCGTCGAGCTCACCCTCCTCCTCGCCGTCGCCCGCCCCCTCCCTCAGGCGGCGCTCGCCGCCGTGCTCTGCCTCCTCGGCGCGTTCTGGCTCCTCGGCGAGAACCTCGGCGGCCTCTTCACCGGCTCGGCCAACGACCCCGGCGAGATGCCGCTCCTCGCGCTCGTCGCGGTCGGTGCCTTTCGCGTCGCTCCTCGGTACGCTTTTGGCATGCGAGTTGACCGTCGCCAGTACACCCGGCTCGCACGTCCGGGAACGCCAGTCGCTCCGTAGGAGACGCGTGAGTGCGACGCCCGAGACCGCTCGAAAGAAGTGGCAGGGGCGTAGCCACGCGCTCGACCTCGAGGGCATCGACTTCGCGGCCTTCCGCAGCCGACCCCTCGAGCCCGAGACGCTGCGCGCGCTGCGCTACATGCACGACGTCGAGCACCACACGGTCTGCTACCTACGCGACCTGTTGGTGACGCGCCTGCACCGCGACCCGGCAATGACGACCTTCCTCACGATCTGGGTCTACGAGGAGCACTGGCACGGAGAGGCGATCGGTGAGGTCCTGCAGCTGCACGACGAGCCGGGCAACGAGGCGCGCATCAGCGTCGTCCGCCAGCGCCTCGGCCTGCACGACCGGCTGCGACCGCTCCTCTCCCAGCTCTCGACGGCGGTGCTGCCGACGATGAGCGCGCTGCACCTCGCCTGGGGCGCGGTGAACGAGTGGTCCACACAGGCCGGCTACGCCCGCCTGAGCCAGCTCGCCGACCACCCGGTCCTCTCCGAGCTGCTCTGCCGGATCATGCGCCAGGAGGGTCGCCACATCGACTTCTACCAGCGCGAGGCGTCGCTCCGCCTCGAGGAGAGCCCGCTTGCGCGCCGCCTCACCCGCTCCGCGCTCGCGCACCTCTGGGCGCCCGTCGGCTCGGGGGTGATGCCAAAGAGCGAGGTCGCCTTCCTCGCCGGCTATCTGTTCTGCGGGGTCGACGGGGAGAAGGCGGCGGCGCGCATCGACCGCCAAATCGACCGCCTCCCCGGCCTCGACGGCATGCACCTCGTGAGCCGCGCCGCGGAGCGCCTCGGCCCGCGCGCGCAGCTCGCCTCCTAGACCTCCAGGGCGCCGAACAGCTCCTGCTGACGCGGGTCGTGGCGGAGCGCGCCCCAGTCGACACGCGTGCCGCCGTCACACAGCGGCACCCCCTCGGCGGCGAGCAGCGCCAGCTGTCGCTCGGCGAGGTGCGCGGCGGGGACCCCGCTCGCCATCACCACCCGCTGCCAGGGGACCTCCTCGCCGTGGCGCGAGAGGACCTGTCCCACCTGGCGGGGCGAGGCGCCGGCGGCATCGGCGATCTCGCCGTAGGTGGCGACGCTGCCGGGCGCGAGCGCGTCGACCGCGTCGAGGATCGCGCGCACGAGCTCGCCGGGGCGCGCCCGGGGTCGCCCCCCGTCCTCGGGAAGGTGTCCTGCCACGAGCGCACGGTATCGTGGCCGCGGCCGGTGGTGCGTCATCCACCTCGCCGAGAGGAGCGCCCGATGCCCGTCTCCCCCTCCACCGACGCAGCGGTGCGCCCGCCCACGCTGCGCACCGCCGGCGTCCACCACGTCTCGATCAACGTGAAGGACGTCGGCGAGGCGATCCGCTTCTACACCGAGGTCCTCGGCCTGCCGCTGCGCACGGACCGCCCGGACTTCGCCTTCGGGGGCGCCTGGATCGACGTCGGCGACCAGCAGCTCCACCTCATCGAAGGGGAGGTCCCCGAGGCGCGCGGCCAGCACTTCGCCTTCGCCGTCGAGGACCTCGACGCCGCGGTCGCCGGGCTGCGCGTCGCAGGGATCGAGATCACCGACCCGCGTCCCGTCGGGCCGCGCCGGCAGTCCTTCTTCTCGGACCCCGCCGGCAACTACCTCGAGCTGCTCGAGGTCGGGAGCGGCTGAGCGGCGCGCCCCGTCACAAGCGCGAGCAGCTCCTCGGGGTCGTCGGGGAGGTGCTCGCCCGACCAGACGACGTACTGGTCGGGGCGGACGAGGATGAAGGGCGCCTCGTAGGCGGCACGCGCCTCGTCGCCCGGAGAGCGCACGATCGTGAGCGGCACCGCCGTCGCCCCCGCCGCGGCGGCGAAGGCCGCGACCTTCTCGTCGTCGGGGCCGAGGACGAGAAGGGTGAAGCCCTCGCCCAGCTCCTCGAAGACGTTGCGCCCCGAGCGCAGCAGCTGCGGGGAGAGGTGGTGCCCGGCGAGCGCGGCGTGGCTGTGGCTGCCGCGGATGCTGATCGGCGCCCCCACGTCGCCCGCCACCACCGAGGAGCCCGCGTAGTGCGGCTCGTAGCCCTGCACCCCCGCCCCGGCGTAGCCCTGGGCGCCGCCGCCGCCGGTCATCTCCGCCCACGCGGCCTCGAACGCGGCCGCGTCGCGCTCGGGGCTGAAGGCCTCGAGGAACTCGCGGTCGCGGACGATGCCGTCGGCGATGATCAGCTCGGCCGTCTCGACGAAGATCGGTTGGCGCTCCTCGCTGTAGGAGTCGAGCAGACCCTCGCTCCCCCACCCCTGCAGCGTGGCGGCGAGCTTCCAGCCGAGGTTGGTGGCGTCCTCGAGGCCCGTGTTGAGGCCGAAGGCGCCGTAGGGCGGGTGACTGTGCGCGGCGTCACCGGCGATGAAGGCGCGGCCCTCGCGGTAGCGCTCGGCGACCTCGATGCGCAGCTCCCAGAAGCCGACGTGGTCGATCTCGGCCTTGAAGGAGAAGCCGGCCGCGCGCTCGAGCATCGCCTGGAAGTCGTAGTCCTCGCGCGTCGCGTCGCGCGGCACGGGGCCGTGGAAGAACCACGACTCCCCGACGTCGACGCGGCCGAAGAACTGCCAGACCCCTCCAGCCTCGGGGTCAAGGACGCGATAGGTGGTGAGCTCGGGGAAGTGCGCGAGGCCCTCGTGGAACTCGCGGGATCTGAAGACGAGGAGGCACATCTTCTGGCCGAAGTCCGGGCCGTGACGCTCGATGCCTAGGGTCTCGCGCACGAGCGAGCGGCCGCCGTCGCAGCCGACGAGGTAGTCGCCCTCGAGGACCTCCTCCTCGTAGGGCCAGGTCTCGTCGGCGACGAGGACGCGCACCCCTGCCTCGTCCTGCTCGATCGACTTCGCCACACAGCCGTAGCGGTGGGTGACGTTCTCGAGCGCCGCCGAGCGCTTCCGCAGCACCTCCTCGGTGAGGTACTGGGGGAGGCGCTCGTTGGCCTGGAAGTAGTAGGCGCCGACGAGCTCGCGCCCCGGCGGCGCGTACCAGTACTGCGAGCGCAGGTTCTGGTAGGCCGTCGCGCCGCCGATCGGGTAACCCGGCGGGAGGATGCGCGCCGCGCGCAGCTCGTCGACGCAGTGCCAGAAGTAGAAGTGCTCGAGCGTCCGTTGCGAGAGGTTCTGACCCTTCGGGATGCGCTGGGTGGCGAGGTGGCGCTCGACCACGACGCAGCTGATCCCCCGCTGACCGAGCTCCACCGCGAGCGCGACCCCCACCGGGCCGCCCCCCACGATCACGACCTGATAACGCCGCGCCATCGCCCCTCCTCGTGCCGCATACCCGAAGCGCCGCCTCACGATATCGAGGGTTCGGTGCCGTGGCCTCCCGGCCGCCCCCCACGGGCAGTCGGTAGTCTCTCGACCCAGCCGGCCGAACGGGAGGGGCGATGCAGCGCGACGGTGAGCGAGCGAGCAGCCCGGCCCGCGGCGTGTGCCCGGCGCAGCCGCCGCGCGGCGCCCTGGCCGGGGGCCGCCCGGCGTGACGCTCGCCGAGGAGCTCGGCGCGTTCTTCGCGGAGGCGCGGCCGGAGGAGCTCCCCGCGGTGGCGCGCGAGCACGGCGCGATGGTCGTCGCGAGCACCCTCGCGAGCGCGGCGTGCGGCATCGCGATCGACTCGACGCGAGTGCTTCGGTCCCTAGCCGAGCAGCGCGGCGGGAAGGCGGAGTCCTCGCTGTGGTTCACCGGCGGCCGCCTCCCTGCGGCCGCCGCCGCGCAGGTGAACGCGGTGGCGAGCGACGCCGCGGCCTCCGACGACAGCGACCTGCGCAACATCGTGCACGCCGGGACGCCGGCGACGGCCGTCGCCCTCGCCCTCGGCGAGGCCCGCCACGCCGGCGGCGCGGCGCTCGTCGCCGCGGTCGTCCTCGGCTACGAGGCGGCCGGGCGGATCGCCTCGGCCATCACCCCGGGCTTTCGCCGCCGGGGCTTCCACGGCTCGATCGGGGCCGTCTTCGCCGCCGCCGTCGCCGCCGGGCGGCTGCTCGGCCTCGACCGCCGGCAGATGGCCGAGGCGCTCGGCCTCGCCGCGACCTCGATCGGCGGCCTCACGATGGCCGCGGACACGAGCACCGCGCGCGAGTACCACGCCGGCGCCGCGACCTGGCAGGGAGTGCAGGCCGCGCTCGCCGCCGAGGGGGGCTTCCACGGCGAGCTGAGCGTCTTCGAGGGGCGCGGCGGCTTCTTCTCCTCCTTCGGCGGCGACGACGGCGAACGGGCCGCAGCCGCAGCGCGCGAGGGGCTCGGCGGTGCGTACGACATCGTCACTGACATGGCGATCAAGCTCGGCCCCGGCGCGCACTCCTTCCACGCCATCGCCGAGGCGGCGGCGCTCGCCGCGGCGAAGGGGGGGATCGCCCCCGAGGAGGTCAGCGTGATCGCCGTCGCCCGCCCCGACATGGCCGTCCTCTCCGGCCCGCTGCACCTGACCGACCTCATCTCGATGGCGCACAGCCCGGCCTACTTCGCGGCCGCAGGGGTCGCCGACGGCGGCCTCTCCTGGGCGCACGCGACGCCGGAGAAGATCACTGACGAGCGCATCCACCGCCTCATCGACCGCGTCGCCTTCCTCCCAGACCCCTCCGTCGAGGCCGAAGCCGACCGCTACCGCCAGGGAGCGACGGTGACCGTGAGCGGCGCCGCCAGGAGGGAGGGGCGGGCCACCGTCTACCTCCCGAATGGCGCCGGCGCGCGCGGCATCCGCTGGGCCGACGTCGACGAGAAGTGCCGCGCGCTCCTCCCCGAGGGGGGTCTCACCGGCGCCGCCGTCGAGGCGTGCCTCGAGGACCTGCACGGCCTCGAGTCCCTCGCCGATGTCGCCGTGCTGAGCGCCCTCGTCACCCCTCGGGCGGGCTGAGGCCGACCCCGCGCGCGCCGCTCACGAGGCGCCCGCGGGCGAGGTGCGCGGGCGGAAGTCGAACATCTTCCGCCCGGGGCGGAACGCGAGCGGCGAGCCGCTCCAGCGGTTGCTCCCGACCCCGAAGGTCGCACCCTCCTCGGTCGCGTAGGCGAGCTCCTCGAGGCCGGCGGCGACAAAGACGCTGCGCACCCACTCGCGGAGGTCCGGCGGGCTCGACTGCTTGGTCCAGATCGCCACCGCGCCGGTGGTGGCGAGGTGCCCCAGCTCGGCCACGGTGGCCTCGATCTCGGCCTGGCTGATGCTCCCGAAGACGCCGCACACGAGGAGCACGTGCGCCGGGACGACCGCCGCGTAGGCGTCGGTCAGCGAGGCGTCGCCGGCGAGCACCTGCACGCCGCCGAGGCCGTGGTGCGCTGCCGCCGCGACGGCGCGGGCGGCGAGCTCGGAGCTGCGCTCGACGAGCAGCGCGCGCACGTCGCCGGCGCGAGGGTGGTCGGCGAGCACCTCGATGACGTCGCGGCCCTCGCCGGCGCACATGCTGAGGAGGCGCACCTCCCCCTCCGGGGCACCGTCGAGGGCGGCCCGTAGCTGGCGCTGCACCGTCGCCAGGCGCCGGCTGCGCTCCGAGGTCGGGTCCTCGTAGGCCTCGTGCCAGCGCGCCCAGTAGTCGTCCTCGGACACCGTCGACCTCCCCGTCCACCTTCGATCGCCCCGTCTCGGTGAGGGGCTGTTGTTATCGTGCCCCGGAATGGTCGTCCTCGCGTGGGTGATGGTCGGCGTCGGCGCCGCCGTGCAGGCGATGACGGGCTTCGGCTTCTCGCTCGTCTCGGCGCCCTTCCTCATCGCCAGCTACCACGCGCCCCTCGGCATCGAGATCAATCTCGTGCTCTCGGTGGCGCTCAACGTCATCCTGTTGGCGCGCGGCCACCACCTGGTGACGCGCCGCGCCGCGGGGGCGCTCTTCGTGCCCGCCGCGCTCGCGACCGTGGCCATCGGCCTCGTGCTGAGGGCGAGCGCCGGGGCGGCGTGGACGATCGCTGCCGGGGCGCTCTGCCTCGCCGGCACCCTCGTCGTCTGGTCGGGGATCTCCTTCCCGCGGCTGCGCGGCCCGCTGGCGACGGTCGTCGTCGGCGGGCTGAGCGGTGCGATGAACGTCACCACCGGGGTCGGCGGCCCTCCCGTGGTGCTCTTCGCGGTGAACGCCCGCTGGGAGCCGGCGACGAGCCGGGCGACGATGCAGGCCTACTTCCTCGGCGTGAACGCCGTCGGCCTCGCGATCCTCGGCCCGCCTGCAGAGCTCCCCCTGCCGTTGCTGGCGGCGGTGGTGGTCGGTGCTCCGCTCGGCCTCGCCCTCGCCGGCCGCCTCTCGGTCGCGCGCGTCCGCACGGCCTCGCTCGCCCTCGCCGCGCTCGGCTCGCTCCTCGCGATCGCCCGCGCGCTGTGAGCGCGCCGCCCGGGCCCCCCCGTTTTCGGGTGCCGCCGCCCAGCTCAGCGCCGGGGCGCCCGCCGATGTCCGCGCGGGCGGCGGCGCGGGCTGCAAACTGAGGCATGCGCGCATTTTTGAGGCTCTCGGCCGCGATCCTGGTGGCGATCGCGATCGGCGTCGTCCTCGTCCGCACCCCCCCGGCGCGACCGGCAGCGACACCCGCCCCGGCACCCTCCACGACGACGACGACCCTCCCGAAGGCGAGCCCCCCCGGGCCGCGCTGCCCCCTCACCGACGCCCCCGCGCCGGGGGTGACCAAGGTCCCCGCCCGCCCGGCAGTCGCGGTGAAGGTCGGCAACGAGCCCGACGGCGCCCGACCCCAGAGCGGCCTCAACGAGGCGGACATCGTCTTCGACACGGCGGCCGAGGGCTTCATCATGCGCTACGTCGCCGTCTTCCAGTGCGAGAACGCAGCGAGCATCGGCCCGACCCGCTCGGTGCGCTGGGTCGACTGGAACATGATCGCCCCCGAGCTCAGCCACCCGATCCTCGCCTTCGCGGGCGGTATCGACCCCAACGTGAACGGCCTCGCCGCCGAGCCGTACCTCACCGGCGCCAACCTCCTCGAGGGGGGGCAGGCCGCGGGGACGCGCATCTCCTCGCGGGTGGCGCCCGACAACCTCTACACGAGCACGGCCGCCCTCTATGGCCTCTTCCCCTCGCTACACAACGTCCCGCAGCCGATCTTCGACTTCGGCGCCAAGGTGCCGAGCGACTGGGCGCCCGCCGCCTCGGTGGAGATCGACTTCTCCGGGGGGACCGACGTCGTCTGGAAGTGGAGCCCGAGCGAGCACCAGTGGCTGCACACCTACTCCGGCGCCCCCGACATCGATGTCCTCACGGGCAAGCAGGTGACCACCACCGACGTGGTGATCGAGGAGGTGCCGTACTCGGTCGGCCCCTACAGCGAGCACGGCTGCTGCAGCGGCGACATCGAGAGCAACCTCCTCGGGAGCGGACGCGGCTACGTGCTGCGCGGCGGACGCGCCTTCAGCGTCACCTGGCACCGCCCGAGCGTCAGCGCGAAGACCACCTTCACCGACGCCACGGGCGCCGAGGTGACGCTCGCACCGGGGCGCATCTGGGTGGAGCTCGAGCTCACCGCGCAGGGCGCGCCGGTCGTCACGCCCTGACCTCCGCCCGCGGCGTTGCTCCCGGGCTCGTGTAGGGAAGAGAACAGAAGGACCGAGAGGGGGAGTGGCGATGCGCAAGGACAAGGGCGACGTCGACGCCCGCAACTGGTTCGGCTTCCCGGCACTGTGGGCGGCGCTCACGCCCTGCAGCGGAAGCGGGCGAACGAGCTCGGCGACGACCTGCCGATCGAGAACGAGCCCGCCGAGGCCTCGGCCAGCTACGACCAGTGATTCGCCGCGGCGCACACGCCCGCGCCGAAACTGCGCGACGCCGACTACACGGGCGACTGAGACGGGTCCGGCCCGCTCCGGGAGTGCGCTCAGGCGCCCTCGCCGCTCGGGCCGGCGGGCTGCCAGGAGGAGAGATCGTTGCAACGGGGCAACGTGCCGTTCGCGGCGCGGAACTCCGCGAGCAGCTCCTCCGCCCGTGCCTCGGCGCGCTCGGCGGGGGTCACCTCGACCTTCACCCACGTCGCGCTCGAGGTGCAATCGCTGCTCTTCGCGTGCGCGAGCAGCGTGGCGCGCAGGCTCTCGGTGGCGGCCCCGATGAAGGTCACGATGTTGTACTGCGAGAGCGCGTAGACGCCCGGCTCCTCGGGGGCGTCCTGCGACCCGAGCTGCTCCTTGAACGCGGATCCCTTGCCGGCAATGGACATCGTGCTCCTCCCGACCCTCGAACCTGAGGGTCGACGACCCTCGACGACGAAGCGCACCGAGGTGCCGCTGTCGCCACTTCTTAGCCGCGCGCGCCCCGGCCGTCACGTTGTCGCTCCCGGCCCCGGTGAGGACGGCGGAGTGCGGCCTGGCGCGGGCTGCCGTGCGATGCGCGAGGTCAGGAGGGGTGCCCGTGGCGACGCCCCTCCCCTCCCGTCAGGAGGCCTCTGCGGGAGGCGGCGCCGCGGCGGCGGCAGCGGCGGCGCTGCTCGCGGCCTGCGCGGCCGCCGAGGCGCTCTCGGCGGCCTGCTCGGCGGCGGCGGCGGCGGAGGCCGCCGCAGTGTCCTCCGGAGCCGCCGAGGCAGCGGCGCGCGCCTCGGAGGCCGAGGCCGCCGCGGTCCCCGCCGCGGCGGCGGCCGAGTCCGCAGCTGCCGAGGCGGCCGCGGGGGTGGGTGCCGCGGCGGCGGCGTCGGCGGCGGCGGCCGCTTCCTCCGCGGCGCCCGCGGCGGCGCTCACCGCGGGGGCGATCACGCCGCCGGCCGCGGCGGCGGCCGAGTTCGCCGCCCCGGCGGCGGCGTTCGCGGTCTGGGCGGCGGCGTGGGCCGCTGCTGCGGCGTCAGGTGGGACTGCTGCGTCAGTCATCGGTTTCGACCTCCGGATTGGTGGTGTGCATTTGACAGTGCGCGTACGGTAGCTATCTGCGGCGCTCTGCGCTAGGGGTCGATGCACTGCGCGTGCGAGAGCACTGCCGGGGGCGGCGGCTGGGTATGGACCCGACATCGCAAAGGACCGCCTCCCGGGGCTCGCGAGGCGCCTGCTGCGTCAGGCCGGCAAGGACAGGGTCACGACGAACGCCGCCAGCCTGGCGTTCCACTGGTTCCTCGCCGTCGTCCCGGGCGCGATCGCGCTGATCGGCGCCGCCGACCTCTCGGGCCTCCCGCAAAAGCGCCTGCAGTCCCTGCTGCACGGGATCTCCGTGCTGCTACCCGCCACCACGGCGAAGGTCTTCGAGCAGGCGCTCACCTCGCCCGGGCCACGCAGCTCGAGCGTGCTCGCGCTCGTCTTCGGCGGCCTCGTCTCGCTGTGGGCGAACATCGAGGCGGCCGTCGCCCTGCAGTTCGCGCTCGACATGGCGTACGAGACGTCGGGCGACCGAGGTTTCCTCGCCCGGCGCCTGCGGGCCCTCGCGCTCGTCGGCGTCACCCTCGTCTTCGGCGGCGGGGCCTTCCTCTTGCTCATCGTCGGCGGGCCGCTCGGCTCGCTCCTCGCGCCCGCGGGCGGCTCGTGGTTCCACTTCCTGTGGACGGCACTGCGCTGGGTCGTCGGCGTGGCCTGCGTGGTCGTATTGATCTCGCTGTACGACTACCTCGCGCCGAACCGGGAGGAGCGGCGCTGGCGGCTGCTCAGCGTCGGTGGGGCGGTGAGCACCGCCCTCTGGCTGGGGATCGCCGCCTGCTACTCGGTGTACCTCGACCGCGTCGGGCACACCTCGCGCGCCTACGGCACTTTCGCCGGTGTCATCACCCTGCTCGTCTGGCTCTTCCTCACCGCCGTCGCGATCCTCCTCGGCGCGGAGCTCAATAGGGAGCTCGAACGCTCCCGGCGCTAGCTTCGACCCCCGAAGCAATGCGGGGAGTGCTGGGTGCACGGTGATGACGACGACACGACGAGCGCCGCGGCCGGCGCGCGCCCGTCGTCGACGGTGAGCGCAGCGCGCACCGCGGGGGCCGACAGCGGCCGCGCTCGCGAGCGCCGGGGCCCGTGAGCGAGCCCGGGGCCCTCACCGCGCCGCTCGACGCCGCCTCCCGGGAGGGCGTCGCGCGCCACCTCCCCCGCCTCACCGCGGCGCGTGCCTTCGCCGCGCTCGCCGTCTTCGCCTTCCACGCGAGCCAGCTCTTCCACCTCGCGCTCGGGCCGCTCTCGAGCTTCGGCTACGCGGGCGTCAGCTTCTTCTTCATCCTCTCCGGCTTCGTGCTCACCTGGGGGAGCGGCGCAGCGATCCGCGCGCCGCGCTTCTACGGCCGACGCTTCTCTCGGATCTACCCGGCGTACGCGGTGGTCCTCGTCCTCACCGGGGTGCTCGGTTTCAGCCAGGCGCCCACCCACGAGCTCTCGACGACCCTCTGCGCGGTGCTCCTCGTCCAGGCGTGGCTCCCCAACACCGGCATCTACGCGATCAACCCGCCGGCCTGGTCGCTCAGCGTGGAGGCGGCGTTCTACGCGGCGATGCCGTTCCTCCACGCCGGGCTGCTGAGGCTCGGGCGAGCGCGTCGCTGGTCGGTCGTCCTCGGGTGGTTCCTCGCCTTCGCGACCTTCGTCGCCGTCGCCGCGCACGCGGGCGGCGGCTGGACCTCGACGGCGCTCGCCAACCCGCTCGGCCGCGCCGCGGAGTTCCTCCTCGGGATGCTCGCCGCGTTCGAGCTGCGCGCCGGGCACCGCCTGCGCGTCCTGCCCGCGCTCGCGGTCGCGCTCGGCTCGCTCGCCCTCTGCGCCCTCGCCGGTGGGCCGGTGCCGCTGCCGACGGTCGAGCTCGACCCGCTCTTCGCCGTGGTCATCGTCGTGCTCGCCCAGGCCGACCTCGCGGCGCGCCCCGGCTGGTTCCTCACCGGGCCGACGCTCGCCTACCTCGGGGCCATCTCCTACGAGTTCTACCTGGTGCACCAGTTCGTCCTCGATCGCGTCTCGACGCTGCGGGTCGGCAGGTTCGGGGCCGTCGCCCTCTCGCTCGCGATCGCCCTCCTCGCCTCGTCGCTCCTCTTCGAGCTCGTGCAGCGCCCGCTCGAGGGCTCGCTGCGGCCACCGCGCCGCGCCCTCGCCGGGGCGTTCGGGCTCGTCGGTGCGAGCGCCGCCGTGCTCGTCGCTTTCACGATCCCGAGAGCCGAGCTGCCCGTCCGCACCGCGACCGTCGCGGTCGCGGGGGCGATCAGCGTGCAGGGGGCGCCCGTGGAGCACGTGCACGGCAGCGAGGTCGTCGACTTCTCCGCCGAGGCGGCCTCGGCCAGCGGGACCTTCGCCCTCACGGGCCCGGCGGTGAGCGAGCAGCTCGACGAGGAGACGGTGGGGGCGACCTCGTTCTACCGACTGCGGAGCGGCAGCGCGCCCAGCGCGCCCTGGAGGGCGGTGCCCCTCGTCGCGGGCCTCCCCGGCCGCCCCGACGACGACCCGGCGCACCTCGCCCCCCGGGTGCGCGCCCTCGGCAGCACGGTCGTCGTGGGCCGCCCCCTCGAGGGCACGCGCCGCGGCACGAGGCTGCGGATCACCGTGCAGCTCTCCCGTCTGAGCGGTGGCGAGCTGCGCCAGCTCTCCTTCGCGACCCTCGACGGCGCGCGCACGACGGGGCTCACGATGTGGATGGTCGTCGACGCCGACCACCTCGTCCGCCAGCTGCAGTACCGCGACGAGCTCGCCGACGGGCGCGGGCGGCTGGCGACGGTCACCGCGACCTACACCTTCTCGCACTTCAACGACCCCGCGCCGGTCGTGCGGCCCCCCGCGAGCGCGAGTGACGGGCGGGCCGCCTCCGGCCACGCGCCGGTGATCCCGCTCTTCAACTGAGACGGCTGGCGCCCCGAGCATCGGCCCCGCCCAGACGGCAGGCCGGGGTGCCGCCCGGGAGCCGGTGCCGGTAGCGCACGACGACGCGGTAGACGACGGCCGCCAGCAAGCTGGAGGGCGGGTGGAGGACAAACCAGCCGAGTAGGGCGCGGCCACCGCCACCCGCCTGCAGCGCCCTTCCGACCGCCCGGTGGCCGCGCTCGAGGGCGCCCTCGCGGGTCACCCACCAGGCCGCCTGCGCCGCGTCGTGCGCGCTGAGGCCGAGCGCGCTGAGCGCCTCCTCGCCGAGGAGCTGCCACGGCGCGGCGTGCGCCTCGTCGCGGAAGCGCCGTTCGACAAAGCGGGCCGCCGTCGTGCAGAAGCCGCACTCGCCGTCGAAGACGAGGAGCGGCCCCCGCGGCCCCATGGCCGGGCCGGTCACCGCCGCGACCGCCCCGCAGACGGGTGCGGCCGCCGGCGTGCGCGGATCAGCCGCCGGCCTCGCGCTCGAGGACGATGATCGGGATCCGGCGCTCGGTCTTGTCCTGATAGATCCTGAAGTTCGGCGTCGCCACGCAGCGCTCGGCGAAGAGCCGCTCGCGCTCCTCGCCCCCCGGCTCGATCGCCCTCGCCCCGAACTTCTCCGAGCCGACCTCGACCGTCACCCGCGGCTCGGCGACCAGGTTGTGGTACCAGGCGGGATGCTGCGGGGCACCCCCCGCCGCGGCCGTCACCACGTAGCGGTCGCCGTCCATCGTGTAGATGAGCGGGGAGGTGCGCTCGGCGCCGGTGCGGGCACCGGTCGTCGTCAGCAGCAACAGCGGGCGGCCCTCGAAGTCCCCGGTGACCCGGCCGCCGTTCGCCCGGAACTCCTCGGCCGTCGCGGCGTTGTACTCGAGCGGGTCTGGGATCTCGGCGCGCCGCGGCATGTGCTCCTCCTCGTCCTCGGTTTGCAGTCGACGGTACTCCCCGGGCCCCGTCACGCGGCCCGCCGCCGGCCCGCGGCGGGCCCGCGGCGCCGCGACGCCTCTCCCGGCGGTACCGTGCCCGGCGGGGGTGAGCACGCTGGGCGAGCTGCGGACGGGACAGGACATCGGGGCGCTCGCTGCGCAGCGCCTCCTCATCGGCGGCTTCGGGGCGCGCCTCGGCGGCGACGTCCGCGACAGGACGGCCGCGATCTACGAACCGCGCCACCCGCGCGAGCTCGCCCACCGAGTACTCCGCGACCTCCCCTACGGTCCCCACCGGCTCCAGCGACTCGACCTGCACCTCCCCGAGGAGGGTGTCGAGCAAGGGTCCGTCCTCTGCTACGTGCACGGCGGGGGCTACGTCGGCGGCGACAAGGGCGCCCCGGGGCGCCCCTTCTACGACAACATCGGCCGCTGGGGAGCGGGCGAGGGCTTCGTCGTCGCCAACCTCAACTACCGCCTCGCCCCCGACGACGCCTACCCCGCGGGCGGCGAGGACGTCGCCCTCGCGCTGCACTTCGTCCAGCAGCACGTGGCCGAGCACGGCGCGGACCCGGCCCGCGTCGTCATGATGGGCCACTCGGCGGGGAGCTCCCACGTCGCGACGATGGTCGCGAACCCCGAGCTGTGGCCGGCCGGCACCGCGGCGCCGGCCGGGGCCGTGCTCTCCTCGGGGACCTACGACCCCCTCCTCGGCGGCGACGAGCGCCTCGCCCTGTACTTCGGCGACCGCGAGGCGATGGCGGCGCGCTCGGCCATCCCGGGTCTGTGCGCGACCGACGTCCCCCTCCTCGTGAGCACGACGGAGTTCGACCCGCCGGATCTGCAGGTGCAGGCGCTCTCCCTCTTCACGGCCTTCTTCGAAGCGCACGGGCGACTCCCCCAGCACGTCTTCGCCGACGGGCACAACCACTTCTCGGTGGTCCAGCAGATCGGCACCGCGGACACCTGGTTCAGCGAGCGTCTCGCCCGCTTCATCGTCTCCCCTGCCTCCCCCGGCACCGCGTAGGCGCCCCGCGGCGGGCCGGCGCTCGGCGAGCGCCGCCGGGGCCCTCCGGCATCGTCGGGCTCCGCGAGCGGGAGGAGGCCGATCGGTACTGTCAGGTGATGAGCCAACCGGCACCCTCGACGGACGCAGCGAGCCCATGGGAGCCGCTCGACGCCGCCTACCGCGCCGCGCAGCTCGGCCCGGCCAGCAGCAGGTGGGCCTCGCTCTTGGAGCAGACGATCCTCACCGCTCCCGAACGGCGGCGCCTCCTCGGCGCCGTCGGGGCGCGTGCCGGGTGGCGGGTGCTCGACGTCGGCACCGGCTACGGGCCGATCCCCGTCGAACTCGCCCACCTCGCGGCGCTCGAGGCGATCGGGGTGGACACCGACGAAGAGCTGCTCACGGCCGCGGCCAGCGTCGCCGACGCCCTCGCGGAGAGCGACTTCTTCGCGACGGGCGCCACGGTCTCAT
This sequence comes from Acidimicrobiales bacterium, assembly GCA_035533595.1. NCBI lineage: Bacteria > Bacillati > Actinomycetota > Acidimicrobiia > Acidimicrobiales > Acidimicrobiales bacterium. The sequence goes on along the minus strand of DATLTN010000017.1, from coordinate 7,154 downwards.
TCGCCCCCGGTGACGCCTACGCGCTGCCCTTCGACGCCGGCGAGTTCGACCTCGTCACCGCCCGGCTCGTCTTCCAGCATCTCGCCGACCCCCGCCTCGCCGCGGCCGAGGTCGCGCGCTGCCTCCGCCCCGGTGGCCTCGCCCTCGTCTACGACGTCGACGACGGCCTCTCCGCGAGCTGGCCACCGGCCTCGCCCGAGGTCGCGCTCCTCGATCGCGCCTACGACGCCTACCAGTTGGCGAGCGGTGGTGACCGCGAGGTCGGCCGCAAGCTCTCGAGCTACCTCGCCGACGCCGGCCTCACCGTCCGCCAGGTCCTCGTGCTCCCGCAGGCGGCCCACGAGGATGCCGGCTCCGCCGATGCGGCGCGGTCGGTCAACGAGGCCCGCCACCTCGCGGCGCGCGACGCGATGATCGCCGCCGGGCTCATCGACCGGCCGACCTTCGACCGCTGCCTCGCGGCGAGCGTGCAGGCGGCCGCGGTCGCCCGCTGCCGGATCGAGAGCCAGGTCGTGGTGCTCGCCGGCAAGCCCTGAGCAGGTAGCTCAGCCGGCGCTCGCCAGCCCGCCACCGGTGTCCGCGGTGCCCGTGGAGAGCTCGGCCGTCACCGAGTACAGGCGCGCGCAGTTGTCCCAGAGGACCTTCTGCTTGTCCTCGTCGGCGAGGGGCAGCTCGAGGAAGGTTTCGACGGCCTCGGGGTAGCGCGAGTCGCCGTGCGGGTAGTCGGTCGAGAAGACGAGCTGGTCGGAGCCGAAGTCCTCGATCATGTGCCGCACCGGGAACTCATCGGGCTCCACCGAGACGAAGCACTGACGCCGGAAGTAGTCGCTCGGTCGCATCGTGAGCTCGGTCATCGAGACGTCGCCCTCGAGCTCGTAGCCCTCGTCCATCCGCCACAAAAGCCACGGTGCCCAGGAGCAGTTGGCCTCGAGGAAGGCGACCTTGAGGCGCGGGTGGCGCTCGAGGACCCCCCCGCAGAGGAAGCTCGCGAGGGCGAGCATCTGCTCGAAGGGCTGTCCGTAGATGCGCCGCATGCCGGTGTTCGGGGCGTAGCTCGCGCCGGCGCGCCGGACGCCGCCGCTCACCGCCTCGTGGAAGCCGAGCGGGATGCCGAGCTCGTCGAGCGCCTCCCACAGCGGCTCGTAATAGGGGTCGTGCCAGCTGCGGCCGTTCACCAGGTTGGAGCGCAGGAAGACGGCGCGGAAACCGAGCTCGCGCACGGCCCTCTCGGACTCCGCGACTGCGTCGGCGATGTCGAAGACCGAGATCATCCCGGCACCGAGCAGGCGGCTCGTGTCGGGCTGGCAGAGGTCGAACATCCAGTCGTTGTAGGCGCGCGCGATCGCCGCCGCGAACCGCGGCTCGCGGTTCGGGTCGTCGAGGGCGTGCAGGCCGCGGCTCGGGAAGAGCACCGCCACGTCGATGCCCTCGATGTCCATCGCCTCGAGCTGGCACTCGCTCGTCCAGCCGCGCCTCGCATGGTCGGCGTAGAGCTTCTGGTTGCGCTCGAAGTTGTGGCCACGCAGGTGCCGCTCCTCGGCGGAACGGTCGCCGGTGAAGGCAAGACGGAGGTCGCGCACGTTCTCCGAGGTGAGGCCGCGCGGCGCGAACTGCCGAAACTTCGGGTCGATGTAGCGCTCCCAAAGGTCGGGGGGCTCCATCACGTGCATGTCGCTGTCCATTACCAAGAAGCCGCCCTTGGCCATCTCTGTCCTTCCCCTTCCGTCTGACAACGAGCTCCGCTTCCCCGCCGGAATGCCGGCACGGTTACGGCACCGGTACCGCCACGGAGACCTCGAAGGGGACCTGGGTGGGTCCGACGCCCTCGGTGCGGGTGTTGGTCGCCATGTGGTAGCGGCCCTGCAGCTTGCGTCCGACGAGGCGCTCGCTGCGGATGATCACCGCCACCGAGCGCGAGGGGCCGGGGATCTCCGAGTGCGGGTCGAAGGGTGGCACGAGGTCGACCTGTCCCACCCCGCCGACGTCGGCGGAGCGCAGGCGGATCTCGGCGTGCCCCTCGACGCTCTCGTCGTCGAGGCGGTCGAAGCGCTGGAGGGTCTCGGTCCCCTCGACGAGGCCGTAGAGGACCCATGCGGTCGCGTGGTCGTGGGCGTCGTGGCTGGAGGTGCCGGCACGGGGGCCGGGACGGACGACCGCGTTGACGACGAAGCCGAAGACGGGGTCCTCGTAGAGGAGGAGGTTCTTGTGGCCCTCGGTGGACGGCCAGTCGCGGGCGTGCTGCTGCAGCGTCGGCTCGACGACGAGGGCCTCGAGGACCGGCTTGGCGGCGAGCATCTTGCGCTCGTCGTCGCCCCCCTCCGCCCAGATCGCCCGCAGCTCGCTAAGAAACCCGCTGAAGGCGGGAAGCAACGATTCCACGGGACCTGCCCCCTCTCGCAGTCGACCCGGCAGGATCCGGGGCGCACACCGCTCGTCCGCCGCGACGGACCGCAGGATCGGGCCGCACGTCGGGAGCGTCGCTCATTATCGGCGCCTCTCCGGGTGAACGCCAGGGGGCGCCGTAGCGACGGGCCGGCCCCGGCGCGCGTCGGGGATGGCCAGCGACACCCTCTCCTTCCAACTTTGGCGCATGTCGACCCATGGCCCGTTCTCCGACCACGGCGGACGTCTTCAATGCAATCGCGGAAGCGTACCGCCGCGACATCCTCGACACGCTGATCGCCGGTGAGAAGGCGGTCGGGGCGATCGTGGCCGACCTCTCGCTGTCCCAGCCCCAGGTGTCGAAGCACCTTCGGGTACTGAGTGAGGTGGGGTTCGTCCGGTGCCGTGCGGAGGGGCGCCGCCGCCTGTACCGCCTGGAACCGCAGCACCTTCGGCCGTTGCGCGACTGGCTGGTCAAGTACGAGCAGGCCTGGAACGACCAGATGGATCGGTTGGACGGCTACCTACAGGAGCTACAACAAAGAGGACCTCAGTGACACCCAAGCGCCACGGACGGGTCGTCATCAAATTCCCGGGCGAGCTCGACATTCTCCTCACGCGCGAGTTCGAAGCCCCGATCGCACTCGTCTTCGACGTGATGACGAAGCCGGAGCATGTGCGCCCACTGGTTCGCTCCGTTTGAGGACGGCGATCTCGGTCTGCTCGGGCTGCGACGTGCGGCGAGAGCGCCTCGTCGACGAGGAACCTCACCCGGTGGGGCGAAGCGGGAGCTCCCGTTCCTCGACGGCGGCCGCTGCGTAGCGAAGCGCTTCCGCAATGTCCTCGGAAGAGAGCTGCGGGAAGTCGGCGAGCAGCTGCTCGCTCGTGATTCCCTCAGCAAGCGCGCTGATCAGCGTGGCGACCGGGATTCGCGTGCCGTGGATGCACGGAACGCCCCCCATGACCCGATGATCAACGCTGATCCGCTGGAAGGACATGGGTCGATGGTACAGGCAGAGACGAACCAAACGCCGCCTACAGGTCGACTCGCCGCCACTCGCCCGCGTCAGATTCGCGTCAGAACTCCGAGGGGCGAGCGGCTGGTGCGACCGACGGTCCCCCTCCACCCACTCAAGGGCGGCGCACCCTTCCGACACGCTTGACACGCTTCCAGCTCTGCGCGAGATGCAGTGGGATGCACGATGGATCACACGTGTATTAAGCGGTTTGGGACGGTGCTCGACGGGCGTCGAATACCTCCGCAGTCCAGGCCTAGTTCGTGATCGGTCGCGTGCCGAGATCACTGAACGGGCGCCAGAGATAGCCGTCAGGATCAGCGAGCACGAACTGACGGTTGCCGGCCTCGATTGGTCCCTTTACCTGCCGCCGCCCGCCGGTCTCGGCGACATCAACCCGGTACCAGCGTTCCTCGATCGGCACGACGACGTTCACGTCCGCCGCGACTGCTCGGGCATAAACGTCATCGACGTCCGCGACCAGGAGCTGGACGTTCACGCCGCGACCAAACGGAAGATCGAGCGGCGCGGTGTGAAAGCGCCGCCCGGGACCGGCCGCCTCCTGAATCATCAGCTCCGCGCCATCGCGCTCGAGATACGCGAAACGCTCCTCGGGACGGTCGAGCAGCATTCGGAACTCGAGCACTTCCAGGTAGAAACGCAAGGATGTGACGAGCGAGGTGACATCAAGCTCCGGGACGAGCATCGATCGCGCACCTTTAGTGAGGAGATGCGCAGGGTCCCAGCGTTCACGGACGCGCCGGGTAATGGAGCCAATCCAAGAGCTGGCTGTGCAATACGGCGTTCGAGTACAGACCACCGCCCTGATCACTTGCGGATCCACCGCTTCGATCGGTGAAGCGGCCTCCGGCCTCCTCGACGAGGAGCACCCACGGCGCGTGATCCCAGATGTAAAAGCCCTCGGCCAGGAAGGCATCGATCTCGCCACGCACCAGCTCAACGAGTGGAAGTGGGCTTACCGCCGCGCGAACAGCACTCGGTGGGAGGCGAGCTCTGGACGCGTCGTCCGGGGCGTCAACGCGGCATCAGCGAAGTTCGACGTCGTGCTGACCTCGAGGCGCCGCATCTCGCTCTCCTCACGAGGCCAGGACGACTCGAATGCGCCTCCATCTCGGCTGGCCCACCAGCAGCGCCCGAGCGCCGGAGAGGTCACAGGCGCGACCTCCGTAGAGCCTCGGACCAGCAGCGCAATGTGGATTCGCCAGTTTGGATCACCCCGACTGAAGAACCGAGTGCCATCGATCGGGTCGAGGATCCAGACCCGTTCAGACGAACCCAGCTGACCGAGTTCCTCACCGAGCAATGCGTCGTCGGGCCGCGCCTCAGACAACTTCTCCCGAAGCAAGCGCTCGACGGCCCGGTCGGCCTCGGTCACCGGGGTGCCGTCGGCCTTCAGCGTTGTTGACACGCCAGCCTCGAAATGCGAGAGCGCGAGTTTCGCTGCCTCGTCCGATGCTTCGAACGCGAGTTGTAGGTCGTCAACGCCGTTCATTGCCGCGGACGGTAGCAACTTGGCCCCGCACCACAGGCCTGAGCCGCCAGCCGGCGATCGGGGACGCGGCGGCGGTGCCGCTGGGACATTCCGTCCACGGCATCGTGCTGACGAAGCGGACGTGGCTTCCTACAGAGGGCGGTAGCGAAGCTGAACGACGCCGCTGCTGAATCGGCGCTCGTCGAGCAACTCGAGCTGAGAGCGCGTGCCGGTCGGCAGTGCCGGCTTGCGCCCACCGAGGACGACCGGCCTGATGAACAGGTGGCACTCGTCGACCAGCCCAGCCTTGAAAGCCTGTGAAGCGAGGTTCGGACCTCCCACGATGAGATCGCGGGCGGCCGCGGCCTTCAGGTCGCGTACCGCGCCGGGATCGAAGTGGCGCTCGAGACGGGTGTTGGCGGTTGGCACGGCGGCCAGGGTTGTGGAGTAGACGACCTTGTCCGCCGATTTCCAGACGTTCGCGAAGTCGCTCGAGAGCTCCGACTGTGCAGCCAGGGCAGCGTCGGTTTCCCATACGGCCATCGTGTCGTACAAGCGCCGCCCGTAGAGGTGCGTGCCCACGGACCGCAGGAGGTCAGTGATGAACACGAATACGTCGTCGTCCGGCGCAGCCCAGTCGATGGCGCCGCGTTCGTCCTCGGTGTAGCCGTCGAGGGACACGTTCGACACGTAGATCAGCTTGGCCATTGCCGCTCCTGCACACCGTCGACACCATCTCGACGACCCTGCTGTCCGAACTTAGTGGCGGGGCATTGCGAGGTTTGAGGTGAGGTGGGGCGCGTCGTCGAGGTCCTGGCCCGTCGAACACAGTGGCCTCGGGGCTAAAGCTCTCGCCTGCCCCTAGCCGAGGGCTAGAAGCGATCTTTGACCGTCCCATGGGCGCCGCTCGGTGCGCCACGTCACTGATCAGGGGCACCCGGTGAGTCACGAGGTGGGACTGTTCCGGCCTCTCAGCGACGCACCTTCAGCTGCACAAAGGGTGATGGCCGCGACAAATGCGATGGCGGCCCCCACAACACCGAGATAGGCGCCAGCTCCTCGATGTGTGAACTGCGTGGGCGAAAGAGAGACGTAGACAATCAGCGCGAGCGCAAGATCGACAGCCGTCATCAAGAGGCTGGGAACAGCGACAGCGGAATCAGGCCGATGGGTCTCGAAGTGCCCAATCGCGATCAGGACGATGAGAGCGAGTGCAACGAGGAGCGCCATCAGCGTGGCGACTTTGACGAGGACATCCCCCCGCTGGAACGCCGAAACACCGCCACCAAATTCGATGCTCTGGTCTATCCAGGGCAGGAACAGCGAGATTGCCAGGAGAGACGTCATTGCGAGCGTCGTTGCCTCAAGCGTCGTTCGAATGAGGGACCGCACGGATCAGACGCTACTGAGCGGAGCCCGAGGCGCAGCGGCGCCACCAGCCGGTGGTCTGAGACACCCTCAACATCTGCGCGCTATGGGAGACGATGAACAAAATGGTGAGATGTTCGCGAGATACCTACACCTCGCGAACACCTCACCCATTCCGCACCGCCTCCAATTCGGAAGCGCCCGCGCGGACTACGAGTGATTAACGCAGGTTCCACCGTCACTATTGGAATTTGTTGCATTCGCGCATGTCGTGTTGGACCAGGTGATCTTCTGTAGGTTGGCGCCCTGTGAATTGGCACCCTGCAAGGTTGCGTCCGTGAGGTTTGCGCCTTGCAAATTGGAGCCTTGAAGATTCGCGTAGGACAGATCAGCACCCGTGAGGTTGGCGTTCTGGAGATTTGAACCTGCGAGGTTGTCACCAGTAAAGGAGGCGTTCTCGAAGTTTCCCTTCTGAAGGTTGTCGCCCTTCAAGGTGGCCCCGGCAAAGTTGGTGCCATTCGCACTCACACCTTGCATGTTGACGCCTTGCAGGTTCGCACCGCTGAAGTTGCTGCCGGTCAAGTCGGCCTTTTGGAGATTCGCTCCCTGCAGGTCACAACCAGAGTAGTCACCGGCACGCGTGGCGCCCTGGAGATTGGCCCCGGCAAAGCTCTTTCCACCAGCACAGACAGAGACAGCAGGGAGCATCAAGGTGTCGTAAATCGGCTGATTGTTGAAGTCCTGGCCGACGGCAGTGCACACGGTGCCCTTGCAGCTAACGCCGTAGAAGTAGCCGCCTCCGCCAGTTGAGCCGGAGACCTCGGTCACTGCGCCCCAGACACCGCTGGTCTCGGTAGCGTAGAACGGCATTCCGTTGGCATCCTTGCCAGCGGCGG
>DATLTN010000016.1 GCA_035533595.1 Acidimicrobiales bacterium | reverse complement strand
GCCGCCCCCGGCGCGCTCGTAGCGCGCCCGCCCGGGCAGCGCCCGGTCGCGGAACTTCGCCGGCAGCCGCGAGGTCCACAGGTCCTTCGGTTCGAGGACGTGCGAGTCCCCCGAGAGGCGGGTGATGTCCGGATGCGGGATGTCGCTTGTCATGGTTTCCCCTCTGTCGCGCCGCCCGGGGCCCTCTCACGGCCAGGGCCGCCCTACGTCGCCCCTCCTCGCTGACGAGGCGCTGCTGGACGGATGCCCGCCCGTGGCGCAGCAGTAGATTGACAGTGGTGAATCTTCATCTCGGTGACCCTGCCGAGCGCGGCAGATGACGACGCAGGTGGGCCCGACCGGCGCGCGGACTGCGGGGCCGGCGGCGGCCGCCGCGGCGTGCGGGGACGACCTCTGCTGTTCTTCGGTGATCGACGCGCCGCTCGGCCGCGTCGAGGCCGACGAGCTCGCCCGGGTGCTCAGCGCACTCGCCGACCCGGTGCGCCTGCGCTTGCTCTCGCTCCTCGCGGCGAGCGGCTCGGTGTGTTCGTGCGACCTCGAGGCTCCGCTGCAGAAGAGCCAGCCGACCGTCTCCCACCACACACGGCTGCTCGCGCAAGCGGGGCTGATCGTCGGGGAGAAGCGGGGACGGTGGACCTGGTGGAGCGTGCGCGAGGACCGTCTCGAGGCCGTGCGCCGCGCGCTCGGCGGCTGACGCCTTTACAAGATCGATCCCTGTCGATACGTTTACATCGACAGTTGTCGATGTGGAGGTGGCAGCGAATGGCGCGTGTGCAACTGGCCCTCAACGTCTCTGACCTCGGAGCGGCGATCACCTTCTACTCGACGCTGTTCTCCGCCGAGCCCGCGAAGGTGATGCCCGGCTACGCGAACTTCGCGATCGACGACCCGCCGCTCAAGTTGGTGCTGATCGAGTCCGAGTCGGCCCGTGAGGGGATCCGCGGCGCCCTCAACCACCTCGGCGTCGAGGTGGCGTCGACCGACGAGGTGGTGTCGGCGACCGAGCGCCTCTTGGCGGGCGGTCTCGGGACGCGCAGCGAGGCGGGAACGACGTGCTGCTACGCCGTCCAGGACAAGGTCTGGGTCGAGGACCCCGACGGCGCGCCCTGGGAGATCTACACCGTCCTCGCGGACGCTCCCGCCGAGACCGGGGTGAACGGGGACGGCCTGTGCTGCTCGGGGACCGTCGACGGTGAGCCGGTGCGCCTTGGTACACGGCGCGCGGCGGCCTGTTGCTAGCCCCCCACCGGACCAGGCGGCGGCCGTGAGCCCAACGGCGCTCCCCCGGAGGCTGTTGGCCGAGTTCCTCGGGTCGACCTTCCTCGCGGCGGCGGTGATCGGCTCGGGCATCGCCGCCGCGCGGCTCTCGCCGGGCGACACCGGCCTCGAGCTCCTCGAGAACGCGGCGGCGACCGCGGCGGGCCTGTTCGCGATCATCTTGATGTTCGGGCCGGTGTCGGGGGGCCACTTCAACCCCGTCGTCTCCCTCGTCGACGCCGCCTTCGGCGGAGTGCGCTGGCGCGACGCCCTCGCCTACCTGCCGGCACAGGTCGCCGGCTGCATCGCCGGGGCGATCGCGGCGAACCTGATGTTCTCCGAGGCCACGGTCAGCATCTCGGTGAAGCACCGCGCGAGTGGTGGCCACTTCCTCTCCGAGGTGATCGCGACGATCGGCCTGCTGCTCGTGATCTTCGCCCTCGCCCGCAGCCACCGCGGCGCCGCCGCGCCCGCGGGAGTGGGCGCCTACATCGGCGCCGCCTACTTCTTCACCAGCTCGACGAGCTTCGCCAACCCGGCGATCACCGTGGGGAGGATGTTCTCGAACTCCTTTGCCGGGATCGCGCCGCGCTCGGCCCCGGCGTTCGTCCTTGCGCAACTGCTCGGCGGCGCCGCCGGCTACCTGGTGATCCGGGCCCTCTATCCCGACGTCACCCCCGACGAGGCCGCAGAGGTCGTGCTGCCCCGTGACCAGGTGGCGGCGACGCCCTCCCCGGAGCCCCTCCGGCGGCAGTCGAGCCCGCTCGACCGCGTCTGAACCCGCGCCGGCAGACCTTCCCGGTGGCTCCCCGCAGCGAAAGGACGCCATGCACCTCGTAGCGATCGGCGGGAGCGACGCGGGCATCAGCGCCGCGCTGCGTGCCCGCGAGCTCGACCCGGGCGCCGAGGTGAGCGTCGTCGTCGCCGACGCGTTCCCGAACTTCTCCATCTGCGGGATCCCCTACTACGTGTCGGGCGAGGTGCAGGACTGGCGCTCGCTCGCCCACCGCACGCGCGCCGAGCTCGAGGCGACGGGGATGACGCTCCTCCTCGACACGCTCGCGACGGAGGTCGACGTCGGCGGCCGCGAGCTCCTCGTGCGCAGCGCCGCGGGCCGCGAGGAGCGGCTCCCCTTCGACGCGCTCGTCGTCGGCACCGGTGCCGTCCCGGTGCGGCCGCCGATCGCCGGCCTCGAGTCGCTCGGGCCAGAGGACGGGGTGCACCTCCTGCACTCGATGGGCGACACCTTCGAACTGATGCGCTCGCTCGCGAAAGGCCCGCGGCGCGCGCTGATCGTGGGCGCCGGCTACATCGGCCTCGAGATGGCCGAAGGCCTCAGCGCGCGCGGCATCGAGGTCGTCCAGCTCGAGCAGCTCGGCGAGGTGCTTCCCACGGTCGACCCCGAGCTCGGCGCCCTCGTGCACGCCGAGCTCGAGTCCCACGGCGTGACGGTCCGTTGCGGGACGACGGTGCGCGCCGTCCGGCGGGCGGGCACGGGTGCGCCGTCTCCCCTGCAGGTCGACGGGGAGTGCGCCGGGGAGCCGGTCTCCTACGCCGCCGACGTGGTCCTCGTCGTGGTCGGCGCCCGCCCCGACAGCGCGCTCGCCGCGGCCGCGGGAGCGACGCTCGGGACGAGAGGGGCGATCGCCGTCGACCGGCTGATGCGCACGAACCTGCCCGCGGTCTTCGCCGCCGGTGACTGCGCCACCACCTACCACCGGCTGCTCGGCGACAGCTACCTCCCGCTCGGGACGACGGCGCACAAGCAGGGCCGCGTCGCCGCGGAGAACGCCCTCGGCGGGACGCGGGAGTTCGCCGGCAGCCTCGGGACCCAGGTGGTGAAGGTCTTCGACCTCGTCGCGGCGAGGACGGGACTGCGCGACCACGAGGCGCGGGCGGCAGGCTTCGAACCGCTGACGGTCGCCTCGGAGGCCGACGACCACAAGGCCTACTACCCGGCCAGCCGGAAGATCTCGCTGCGGGTCACCGGGGAACGGGGGAGTGGCCGACTGCTCGGCCTGCAGCTCGTCGGCCACCGTGAGACCGCCGTCGCGAAGCGAGTCGACGTCGCCGCCGCGGCGCTGTTCCATGAGATGAGCGTCGAGGGCCTGAGCGACCTCGACCTCTCCTACACCCCGCCCCTCGGCTCGCCCTGGGACGCGGTGCAGTCCGCCACGCAGGCCTGGTCGCGCGCCCGTCGGGCCCCCCGGCAAGGCTGAGGGCCGACCCGCAGCGACTTGCCCCCGGCGTGGCGCAGCCGGGAGAGGCGGCGGAGCCCCCGGGCGGTGGGGGCCCGGCGAGCTGCTGTGTCCACCCGCGCGTGAGCACCCGACCCGCGAGTGCCGGGTCGGGTGCTCACTGCGCACCGAGCTGCTAGCCGAGAACCGGCTTCAGGATCGGGACCTCCCTGCCCGAGTCCTTGAGGAAGGTCTGGTACTGCTGCTTGGCGAAGGTCCCGCTCTCGTAGCCGACGGGGTTGCCCTCGGCGATCGCGTTCGCCCGCAGCGAGCCGTTCCCCATCGCCCAATGGAAAGCCGCCTGCAGTGCCGTGACCTGTGGCGTGGGCACGGCGGAGGCGGTGAAGAAGACGCGGGTCGACGCCGCCACGTCGTTCAGCGCGAGCAGGGCGTTCTTCTGCGCCCTCGTCGAGATGTGCCCGCTCAGCTTGGCCGCCTCCTGTGCGATCGTCGGCACGCCGCGGAAGTCGCCCGCGATCGCGGAGCCCTTCTGCAGCGGTACGGAGAGCGCGACCGCCGTGGCCTTGCCGCCCTTCACGAGCGGCGCCGCGACCGACGCCGGCACCTCACTCACGCAGCCGTCCCCGCGGATGAAGCCCTGCACCTGGGAGCTCGTCGACTGGTAGCCGGTGAGCGGCCGGAAGTGGATCCCGAACGCGGCGTTCGTCATGAGCATGAAGAACGTCCCCGTGCCCGAGGTCTGGAGCACCTCGCTGACCGGATTCGACGCGCTCGAGTGCTGGACGAGGTTCGCGAAGCTCCTCCACTTCGAGCAGGCCGCGGTGTTGAGCGTGAGGATCGCGGTCTGGCCCGGGGCGGTCGCCCCGAGGAAGGCCTCGCGCACCGGGTTGAAGTTCAGCGCGGGGAGGCCGAGGATTGTGTCCTCGATGTCCGGCCCGGCGTTCAGCCACCCGACGGTGAGGCCGTTCGGCGCCGCCTTCGCGACCGAGTCCTGTCCGGCGACGGTGTTGCCCGCCGGGATGTTCTCGACGTTCACCGTGGCGTGCAGGTAGGCCGACAGCGCGGGCTGCAGCAGCCGCGCCCACTGGTCGAAGCCCCCGCCGGGGCTGTCCGGCGCGACGAGCGTGACCGTCTTGCCGTGGTAGTAGCTCAACCCCCGTGCGAGCGGGCTGAGCCGCGTCGGCTGTGCCGACGCGCCCGCGGGGAGGCTCATGAGCCCGACCGCTGAGGCCCCGATGGTCGCGCCGAGCGCCGCTCGGCGGACGTTGGTGAGACGACTGGACCGTGTTCCTGGCATCGTGGATGCCCCCCTATCCTCCGGGCCCCTTCCCTCGACCTGACGGCCGTGGAACCCGGTATCGTCACCATATCGACAAGAAATCGTAATAGAGCGCTCCTCACGCACCCATAACGCATCCCTCGCGAAAATTGCGAGGCGCCCCGAGGTCACGGTGCGGCGCGCGCTCGCGCCCGCCGTCACGCCCGCCCCGCCGGCCGACTCGGGTGGGAGCCCGCCCGCCGGTCAGGCGCGATGGGGCGCCTCAGCCGGGCGCGAGCGCCCGCGTCCGCGCTGCGTGCGGGCGGCGCATGTACAACGCGATCGCGCCGCTCGTCAGCGCCGCGTAGCCGCACCACACCGAGGCGAAGCCGTCGGCGGTGAGCTTCACGATCACGACCACCGCGAGCAGGTTGACGATGCCGTAGAGGGCGATGGCCCGGTACCCCGAGAAGAGCCACGCGCCGCAGACCGCGACGACGTAGAGGCCGATCACGACGACCGCGTGCCCGAGGCGCAGGTTGTAGGAGAGGTGGTAGGGGCGGAGGCTCACGCCGACCGGGCCGCGCAGCATCGCGGCGAGGAGGATCCCCCCGACCGCGATGCCGAGCACCGCGAAGGGCGCGATCAGCCAGCGCCGCCGAGGCGTCGGCTCGAGCGCGAGCACCGCAAGCGGGACGAACACCGGGAGCACGACGAAGGCGATCGACAGGTAGACCCACATCGCGAACCGGCCGAGGCCGGCTCTGACGTGCCCTTCGAGGCCCCACCAGACGAAGGCCTCGACGAACTGGTGGAAGCCGAGGATGAGCGGCAGGGCGCAGAGCGGGCTGTGCGTCCAGCGCCCGTCCCGGTGGCGGAGCACGTCGGCCCCGAGTGCGCCGACCACGAGGCCGCCGACGAGGTCCGCCTGCGGCGAGAAGCACACAAGCGGAGCCTACCTCCGGTCACGCGCAGCCGACAGGGATCGGGCGGCCAGTACCCCCTGGCACCGCACACCCGTTGCAAGAACCCACCCCGATGCGGGCGGGCGGGGGGCCGAACCGTCCCGCCCGCATCGGTCACGCGGCGAGCAGCGAGCTGAGCTCCTCCTCGGGGTCGCGCTGCCGGGCCGGGGTCCGGACGAAGGTCAGCACCACCGCGGCGGCGGCGAAGAGCAGGATCGCGCTGACGCTGAAGGCGACGGTGAAACCGTGCACCGTCGCGACCGCCCGCTCCGGCTGGCTCTGCAGGTGACCGGCGAGGAAGCTCAGCGTCGCCGAGGCGGCCACGGTGTTGAGGAGCGCGGTCCCGAGGGCGCCTCCGATCTGCTGGGTCGTGTTCACGAGCGCGCTCGCCACTCCGGCGTCGCGGCCGTCCACGCCGACGAGCGCCATGTTGCTCATCGGCACGAAGGTGAGGCCGAGCCCGAGGCTGAGGATGATCTCCGCCGGGAGCAGGCGGGCGACGTAGGAGCTCGAGACCGAGAGCTGGGTGAGCCAGGCGAGCCCCCCGGTGGCGAGCAGCAGGCCGGTGGCCATCAAGCGTCGCGGCCCGACGCTCGGGAGGAAGCGGCTCGCGGTCGCCGCGCCGATCACGATGCCACCCGAGAAGGGCAGGAAGGCGAAGCCGGTCTTCAGCGCCGAGTAGTGCAGGACGCCCTGGAAGAAGTAGGTGAGGAAGAGGAAGGTCCCGAGCAGGCCGATGCCGACGAGGAGCGACGCGAGGTAGGCGGCGCCGCGGTTGCGGTCGAGGATGACCCTGAGGGGGAGCAGCGGGTGCTGTGAGCGGAGCTCGATCGCCGTGAAGGCCGCGAGCAGGCCGGCCGCTCCGCCGAGGAGCGCGAGCGTGAGCGGTGCGCTCCACCCGTGGGTGCCCGCGGTGGTGAACCCGTAGACGAGGAGGAAGAGCCCGCCGGTCACCGTCGCGGCCCCCGGCAGGTCGTAACCCGAGCTCGAGGAGCGCCCGCGGCTCTCGGTCACGACGCGCCGGGCGGCGACCGCCGCACCGATCGCGAAGGGCACGTTGATGAGGAGGGTCCACCGCCACGAGGCGAGCTCGGTGAGCGTCCCCCCGAGGACGAGGCCGATCGCGGCCCCGCCGCCGGAGATGCCTCCGTAGACACCGAAGGCGCGGGCCCGCTCGTGGGCTTCGGTGAAGGCCGTGGTGAGCAGCGAGAGCGCTGCGGGTGCCATCACTGCGGCGAACGCACCCTGCAGTGCACGCGCGCTGAAGAGCATCGCGGAATTCTGTGCGAGGCCTCCCATCGCCGACGCGGCGCCGAAGCCCAGCAGCCCGATGATGAACATCCGGCGGCGGCCGAGTAGTCGGCGATGCGCCCGCCGAGGAGCAGCAGGCTCCCGAAGGCCAGTGCGTAGGCGCTCAACACCCACTGGCGGTTGGCGAGCGAGATGTGCAGCGTGCGCTGCGCGGAGGGGAGGGCGACGACCACGACGGAGGCGTCGAGCACGATCATCAGCTGGGCCACCGCGCCACCGCCACGAGGTGGTTGCCCGGCCGAGGCCCGGTGACCCGAGCGGTGGCGGCCTCGAGCGCCGGTGGACTCGACGCGGCCTTAGGCCGGGGCCGCGGAGCACCACGCGACGGTGTCTCCTTCAATTGCCTTAACGCAGCACCGTCCGGGTGCATTCAGGGATGAGATACCTGGCCGTCTGGCTGCATTTATCCAAGAGAGGGGTGTAACTCTCCAATGACAGCCTCCTGGGCTCGACGGAGCCCCCGGTCTGTGACTTTAGTGCGATCACTACATAGAGCGGTTGCACGACCACTCTGCGACGTTATTTGTTGGGTCACTCACGAAAGCCACTGCACGATACGGACTGACTCTGCTCGCCCGTCTGGCTGGCAGCCCCGTGTTTTGGACAGTTCCGCCAAGTTAGCGGGAGGATTCCGCGGCGATGGTGGGCGGTATGCGCTTCGGTGCCCCTCGCCCTGGTGACATATGGGGGCGGCCCGACCACCTGGGTCACATGTGACGGGAAGAGACAGCAACCCCCTATTTCGGGCGCTGTCTGAGAAAACTGTGGGAAATGGCGCGAAAAAACGTGCACTGACGATTTCTATCGACTAAACAGCCACCGACCCCACTGACCGGTAACGGTCCTCCCTTCAGTACAAGGCGGCACTTACCCGAAATGGCATCCCTTCGCTTGTTCCGTTCCCTTCTCCATTTCCCCGCGCGGGAGGCGCAGCCCGGCTCCCGTCGCGGCCATCGCCTCCTCGGAGCGTTGATGACCGGTGCCCTCATGAGCGGCGGGCTCGTCGCCCTGCAGCCGGCGGTCGCCTCGGCGTCCACGCCGCAGGTGCTCATCCTCGGGGACTCCGTGAACGGCGGTGCGAGTAGCACCGAGGCCCAGCAGGCCGCGGCGGACGGCTTCGGGGTGACGGTCGTCAGCGGCACGCAGTGGGACGCGGAGTCGGCGGCCGACTTCGCGTCGTACCAGGAGCTGATCATCGGCGACCCGATGTGCGGCTCGACCTCCGCCTTCGCGGCAGCCGTGGCCGACCAGTCGGTCTGGGAGCCGGTGGTGCAGGGCAGTGGCGGGAACAAGGTGGTGATCGGGACGGACCCGAGCTTCCACTACCTCTACGGCGGCAAGACCGGTGGCAGGGTGCTGGAGCAGAAGGGGATTGCCTACGCGGGCGCGGTCGCTGGTGCGACGGGCGCCTACGTCGACCTCAGCTGTGCCTACAACGGCTCTCCGGCGAGCGGGGTCGCGCTGCCGCTGATGGACGGGCTGAGCAGTCACGGCACCGGCCAGTTCAGCGTCGGCGGCGCCTCCGCAAGCTGCGCGGGAGCCGTCTCCATCGTCGCTTCCGCCGGCCCGACGGCCGGCCTTTCCGACGGCGACCTCTCCGGGTGGGGTTGCTCGGTGCACGAGTACATCACCCGCTGGCCGAGCGACTGGTCGGTCCTCGCCCTCGCGACCGACTCGAGCGTCCCGAAGACCTACGCCGCGAACGACGTGGGCACCGGCACCACCGTCTCGGGCTCGCCGTACATCCTGATCAGCGGCGGCGGCATCGCGATCACCTCGAACATCTCGCTCGCGCCGGCGACGGGGAGCGCCCCGGCCTTCACGAGCACCACCCTCAGCGCCACGGTCGTCTCGGGCGGCGCGCCGGTCGTCGGCAAGACGGTGACCTTCAACGTCGACAGCGGGCCGAACTCCGGGACCACCGGCACCGCGGTCACGGACGCGACCGGCGTCGCGTCGTACACCTACAGCGACACCAAGGGCGTCGGCACCGACGGCGTCTCCGCGACCTTCATCGACAGCCTCGGCGCGACCGAGAAGGCCACCGCCACCGAGAGCTGGACCCCCGTCTCGGTCGCGACCACGACGAGCTACACCGGCCCGGCGAGCGGGCAGGTCGGTGAGCCCGTCACGCTCTCCGCGAACCTCTCGGCCTCCGCCGGGGGCACCGCCGAGGTCGGCAAGACGATCAACCTCACCCTCGGCTCACAGGGCTGCTCGGGGACGACCGACGCCTCTGGCAACGCCAGCTGCTCCGTCACGTTGACCCAGGACCCCGGCGCCTACACCGTCACCGCGAGCTTCGCCGGCGACGGCACCTCGAACGCGAGCAGCGCCATCGCGCCCTTCTCGATCAACCAGGCGGCGACGTCGCTCGCCTACAACGGCGACATCGTCGGCACCTACGCGGCCTCGACGACGCTGAAGGGGACCCTCACCGCCACCACCTCTGGTGCACCCCTCGCCGGCGAGCAGGTCTCGTTCACGCTCGGCACCCAGAGCTGCTCGGCGCTGACGGACCCCACCGGCAACGCAACCTGCACCATCACGCTCTCCCAGCCCTCGGGCGCCTACACCGTTGACGCCAACTTCGCCGGCGACACCGACAACCTCGCGAGCTCGGCCTCCACGCCCTACACGCTGAAGCCGGCCGCGACGCTCGTCACCTACACCGGCGCCACCTCCGGCACCTACGGCCAGTCGGTCACCCTCTCGGGCAGCCTCACCGACAACTCCGGCAACCCGCAGGTGGGCCAGACCCTGCAGCTCGCCGTCGGCGGCGAGTCCTGCTCGGCGCCGACCGACGCGACCGGCACGGCGGCGTGCAAGGTCATCCCCGGCGACTCGCCGGGGACCTACACGGCGACCGCGGCCTTCGCCGGCAACGCCGACTACGCGGCGGGGAGCGACGGCGCGGCCTTCGTCCTCAGCCCGGCTGCGACGACGCTTACCTACACGGGTGCGACGAACGGCAACTTCAACCACTCGGTCGTCCTCTCGGCGAACCTCACGGACGCGACGAACAGCGCGCTCTCCGGCGAGGCCGTCGACTTCACCCTCGGCTCCCAGGGCTGCAACGCGATCACCGACCCGTCGGGCAACGCCTCCTGCTCGATCGTCGTGAACCAGACGCCGGGCTCGTACACGGCCGGGGTCTCCTTCGCGGGGAACGGGGACTACCTCGCGAGCAGCGCCTCGGCTCCCTTCACCCTCAACCAGGAGCCGACCACCCTCACCTACACCGGCGCCACCAAGGTCGAATACGGGGACAGCGGGATGCTCTCCGCGACCCTCGTCGACTCGGCCGACGGCTCGGCAGTGCCCGGAGAGACGGTGACCCTCACCCTCGGCAGCCAGAGCTGCACGGCGGTCACCGACGCCGTCGGCCAGGCCATCTGCTCGGTGGCGATCTCCCAGGACCCGGGCTCGTACACGGCGACAGCCAAGTTCGCCGGGGACAGCGACTACAGCTCGAGCGCGGCGAGCACGCCGTTCACGATCCTCATCAAGGAGACGGCCACCACCTACACCGGGGCGACCTCGGCGGTCTACGGCGCCACGGTCACCCTCTCCGGCAACGTGACCGACCCGACCGACGGCAGCACGCAGGACCCGGCGCCGATCGTCGGCCAGCCGCTCGTCCTCACGGTCGGCACCCAGAGCTGCAGCGCCACCACGGACGCCAACGGTGATGCGAGCTGCTCGGTCGTGTTCACCCAGGACCCCGGGAGCTACACGGTGTCGGCGGACTTCGCCGGAGGGACCGACTACGTCGTCTCGAGCGCCTCGGCGAGCTTCGCCGCAAGCGCCGACACGACGACGACCTTCGTCTCGGTCGCTCCCCCGACGGTGACCTACGGCGCGGAACAGGCCGCCACCTTCACCGCGACGGTCACCACCGGCAACGGTGAGGCCGTCCCGGCGGGCGAGCTCGTGACGGTGGACGTCGGTTCGGCCAGCTGCGTGGTGACACTCGGCAGCGCCCGCAATGGCTGCCAGATCGCGAAGAGCGCGCTGCCGGCCTCGGCCTCCTCCTACGCGGTGAGCGCCGCCTACGCCGGAGACGCCGACCTGCTCGGTTCGAGCGGCACGACCTCCGACGGCCTCACGGTGCAGAGCGCGACCGTCGTGCAGGACTCGACGAGCACCGCGGTCTCGGTGGCGCCGAGCTCGGTCAACTACAACTCCGAGAGCGCGGCCCTCTTCAGCGCGACGGTGGCCACCGGCAACGGTGAGGCCGTGCCGGACGGCGAGTCCGTCACGGTGAACGTCGGCTCCGCGCAGTGCACCGCGACCCTCGCCTCGGGGAGCGGCAGCTGCTCGATCGCCGACAACGCCCTCCCGGCCTCGGCGAGCGCCTACACCGTGACCGCCGCCTACAGCGGTGACACCAACCTCAAGGCCTCCGGTGCCGCGGCGACGACGGGCCTCACCGTCAACCCGGCGACCCCGTCGATCAGCTGGGCGAACCCGGCGGACATCACCTACGGGACGCCACTGTCGGCGGTGCAGCTCGACGCCACCAGCCCGGTGGCCGGCGCCTTCACCTACTCGCCCCCTGCGGGCACCGTCCTCACGGTCGGCTACGCCGAGACCCTCTCGGTGAGCTTCCTGCCGACCGACACGACCGACTACACGACGGCGGCCGCCGCGGCATCGCTGAACGTCGTGCAGGCGGTGCCGGCGTTGACGGTGACGGGCTCGGAGCCGGCGGTCGCCGGCAACGACGTCAGCTACACCGTGACCGCATCCCCGGTCGGCCAGGGCGCGGCGCCGACGGGCTCGGTGCACGTCACCGACGGAGCCGGCGGCTCGTGCTCGGTGACGCTCTCGAGCGGCTCGGGCACCTGCCCGATCCAGGAGGACGCGGCGGGCACCTACCAGGTCGTCGCCAGCTACAGCGGTGACCACAACTACACCGCCGGCACCCCAGCCACGAACACCGAGGCGGTCGGGATCGCGACCCCCGCCCTCTCGCTGAGCGGCGCGAACCCAGTTGCCGCGGGCGGGTCGGCGACCTACTCGGTGATCGTCAGCGGGAACGGCTCCGCCCCGACGCCGACGGGCACGGTGAAGATCGTGGACAACCTCGGTGACGTGTGCACCGTCACGCTCTCCGCTGGCAGCGGCTCCTGCTCGATCCCGCAGGACACCGCCGGCGCCTACGTGCTGACGGCGACCTACAGCGGGAACGCGAACTACTCGAGCGGCCCGCACGCCTCCCTCACCTTCAATGTCGGCCAGGAGGGCTGCGTCGCTGCCGCGGCCCCGGCGGGGCAGAACCTCGCCGGTGCGAACCTCGCCGGGAAGAACCTGAAGGGCGTGAACTACCAGAACGCCAACCTGCAGGGCGCGAACCTGAAGGGGGCGAACCTCATGGACGCCAACCTGAGCGGGGCTGACCTGCAGGGCGCGAACCTCCAGGGGGCGAACCTCATGGGTGCGAACCTGAAGAACGCGAACTTCACCGGCGGCAACCTGCAAGGCGACAATATGCAGGGTGACGACGCCACGTGCGCGGTCTTCACGAACGCCAACCTCGCCGGCGACAACCTGCAGGGCCTGAACGGCACCGGCGCCAGCCTGCAGGGCGCCAACCTGCAGGGCGCCAACCTGCAGAACGGCGTCTACGCAGGGGCGACCTTCCACGGCGACAACCTGCAGGGCGACAACCTGCAGAAGTCGAACCTCGTCGGCGTCGACCTCGGCGGGGCCAACCTCACGGGGGACAACCTCCAGGGCGACGACTTCACCGCAGCGGTGCTGAAGGGGGCGACGACGAGCGGCGCCAACCTGAAGGGCGACGTCTGGTCGAACACCACCTGCGGCGACGCGACGAACTCCAACGCCGACGGCGGGAGCTGCACCGGCCACATGTAGGGGCGATCAGCCGGGTGGGCGCTGCACCGCCCGCCCGGCCCGCTCCGGAGCACGACTCGCCCCCCATCCGCCGGCTCGCCCTGCGGATGGGGGGCCTCGTCGTCCCCCCCGTCGCCGTCGCCAGTACCGTGCGGTGCGAAGCTGTGCGGGACAGGGTCGGGACGGGGGACGGTGGCGTGAGGCTCGAGCGCGTGGAGAGCGAGGGGGGCCGGGAGCCGCTCACCGTGTACCGGGGCGGCAGCGGGCCTCCCTTGCACCTCCTCCACGACGAGTGGGGGATCGCCGGCCTCGAGCCGCTGCTCGAGGCCCTCGCCGACGACTTCGCCGTCTCGAGCCCGGTGCACCCCGGCTTCGAGGACTCCCCGGTGTCGCCGCGCCTGCGCGGCGCGGGCGATCTCGCCCTCCTCCACCTCGGCCTTCTCGAGCGGGAGGCGGAGCCCGCAGTCGTCGTCGGGCTCTCCTTCGGCGGCTGGGTGGCGCTCGAGATGGCGGTCCGTTGCCGCCACCACATCGCGGCGCTCGTCCTCGTCGGGCCGACCGGGCTGCGCTTCGGGGCCCCCGACGAGCGGAACTTCGTGGACCTCTTCGCGCACGACGACGAGGCGCTCGCGGCGCTGCTCTACAGCGACCCGGAGAAGGCGCGGCGCCCCGAGGCGCTCGACGACGAGGCCCTCGTGCGCTGGGTGCGCAACCGCGAGGCGGTAGCCCGCTACGGCTGGGAGCCCTACCTGCACACCCCGGGCCTCGAGGACTGGACCGGCGAGCTCGGCCTCCCGACCCTGCTGCTGCACGGCGCGCAGGACCGCTTCGTCGCCCCCGGCTACTACGAGAAGGTCGCCGGCGCCGTCGGTGGTGCGCGCCGCCGCGAGGTCCCAGGTTGCGGCCACTACCCCCACGTGGAGCGTCCGGAGGAGGTGGCCGCGATGATCGGGGAGTTCCTGAGCGGCCGCGGCGCGCCGTGAGCGCTCCGACCCGCGAGCGGGAGGCGTCACGATGAGGGCCTGGTACTTCAGCGAGAACGGCTACCCCTATCTGCCCGACAAGTCCGAGTACGACTCGGTGCGGGTCTCGGTCCCGAGTCGCCTCGCCGACCCGCGCCTCGTCGCCGACCTCTACGACCGCTACCTCGACGAGTTCGTCGCGGCCGAGGCGGCGGGCTTCGGCCTGATGATCAACGAGCACCACCAGACCGCGACCAACCTCAACCCGAGCCTCGGGCTGCTCGCCGCGGTCCTCGCCCGGCGGACGAGCACGGCG
The DNA here is from genome assembly GCA_035533595.1 of Acidimicrobiales bacterium. Taxonomy (NCBI): domain Bacteria; kingdom Bacillati; phylum Actinomycetota; class Acidimicrobiia; order Acidimicrobiales; species Acidimicrobiales bacterium. The sequence continues at coordinate 5,661 of DATLTN010000016.1, read as the reverse complement.
AGGATCCTCGTGCTCGGCCACCAGCTCGCCTTCCGCCGCGACCCGCTGCGCGTCGCCGAGGAGATGGCCGTCGTCGACAACTACTCGCGCGGCCGCCTCGAGGTCGGCTTCGTGCGCGGCGTGGCGCCCGACATCGCCCCCGCGAACGCCCACCCCCTCGACACCGTCGAGCGGCTGTGGGAGGCGCACGACCTCATCGTCCGCGCCTGGACGAGCCTCGACGGCCCGTTCAACTGGGAGAGCGAGCACTACCACTACCGCCAGGTGAACCTCTGGCCCCGCCCCTATCAGCAGCCGCACCCGCCGCTCTGGGTGACGACGAGCTCCACCTACAACACCCCCGAGATCGCCCGCCACGGCTATGTCTGCGCGACCTTCCTGAGCGGCTACACGCTCGCCGGCAGGGTCTTCCACGCGTACCGGGAGACGGCCGCCGAGGAGGGCCTCGCGATCGGGCCGGACCGTCTCGCGTACGCCTGCATGGGCTTCGCCGCGGACAGCGACGAGGCGGCGCGCGAGGGCGCCGAGCGGATGATGTGGTTCACTCGCCAGACGCGCACCGCGCCGCAGTGGGGGCGCGTCCCCGGCTACATGCCGACCAACGAGCTCGTGCAGCTGCTGCGCGGCGGCAACCGTCGCGAGGGCGCGGAGGCGCGCGGCGGCGGGATCGACGGCCTCATCGAGAACGGGATCCTGTTCTGCGGCACCCCGGACACGATCTGCCGCCAGGTGGAGGAGCATTTCAAGCGCACCGGCGGCTACGGCCACCTCATCGTGATGGGGCAGAACGGGACGAGCGGCCACGAGGAGACGCTGCGCAGCATCGAGCTGTGGGGCGCGGAGGTGCTGCCGAGGATCGCCGCGCTCGGGAGCGCCTTCGCAGACTGAGCACCGCGGCGCTGTCGGCCGCCCGCCGGGCGGGACGTCAGCCGAGCATCTCGCAGAGGTCGTCGACGAGCGTCTCGTCCGGGCTCCACAGCACGAGGTCGGCCACCTCGCGCAGCGACGCGACGGTCTCGTCCCTCCCCGGCGCCGCGCCGGCGCCCGAGACGACGACGCCGGCGATCACCTCCGCGAGGCCGTGCACGCCCTCGAGGTCGAGGCCCGCCGAGGGAGCCGCGCCGACGACCACGAAGACGAGGTCGAACAGGCCGTCGTCCTCCCGTGCGGCGCGGGCGCCGAGGGCGGCGACCGTGGTCGTGACGGGCACCGCCCCGAGGCGGTTGCGCACGCCCTCGGCGAGGCCCTCCGGCCCGTCCACGAGCACCGCGATGCTCCGCCCGACCCGGCGGGGGAGGTGCCTCAAAGGCTGACGACGGGGCGGCCGGGGTCGGCGACGAGTGCCTCGCCGGCACCTTCGTCGAACGAGACGCCTTTGCGCATCAACAGCGAGGCGGGGCGGACCCGCTGCGCGCCGGCGTCCCGCCCCGGCGGCTCGGTGCCGTGGTCGCGCAGCGCGAGGGCTGCCTCGTGCAGGCGCCGCCTCGCCATCATGATCCCGATGTCGCTCGTCCCGAGGTGCTCCTCGTCGCGGGGTTGGATCGCGCCCATCGTCTCCTGGATCGCCTGGTCCTGGGTCCCGAAGCCGCCGACGCCGGAGAAGCTCCGCCGCGCGAGCTGCGCCTTGCGGTCGATCAGGTAGTCGTTGGTGGCGTTCGCGACGGGGCGGAAGGTGCCCGGGATGAGCTCCGCGTGGATCCCGGCGCCGCTCTCCATCTGCGCGACCTCCTCTGACGACAACGGGCGCGATGGGTGGAAGTTGATGTTCCAGACCCAGCAGTGCGTGTCGTCGATCGGCACCCAGGCGTGGCCGCCGAGCGGGTGGTCGCCGAAGGGCGGGATCAGCGTGTACCAGGGGAGCAGGTACTGGGTGATCCGCCAGTAGTACTCGTCCTCGGTCGCGTTCCGCCGGGCCGCGATGAGCAGGCCCCCCGCCGAGGTGGCGGTCTCGAAGCGCGGGTGCGAGTCGGCCTTCAGGAACTCGTTGCCCTTCCCGTTCTGGTGCATCGGGTCGGTCGCGAGGTTGAAGCGGTGGAGGAACGAGACGTGGCTCGAGTCGATCCCGCCCTCGAGCGCCTGCAGCCAGTTCGACTCCTGGATCCGCTTCGAGACGAAGCGGTTCTCGGGGGGCACGAGGGCCCACTCGAGCTCGGGGAGCGGCGGCTCGTCGGCGGGCGGGCCGAGGTAGGCCCAGATGATCCCGCCCCGCTCGCGCGCCGGATAGGCGCGGATCGAGACGTGCTCCTTGAAGCGGCTCGTCTCCGGCTCGGACGGCATGTCCACGCAGGCCCCGCTCGCGTCGTACTTCCAGCCGTGGTACGCGCAGCGCAGGCCGCACTCCTCGTTGCGGGCGAAGAAGAGCGAGGCGTGGCGGTGGGCGCAGAACTCGCTCACGAGCGCCGGCTGGCCCGTCGAGTCGCGAAAGCCGATCAGCGGTTCGGAGAGCACCGTGACGCGCACGGGCGGGCAGTCCGGCGCGGGGAGCTCCGCGGCGAGGAGCGCGGGCACCCAGTACCGCCGCATCAGCTCGCCCATCACCGTCTCGGGGCCGGTGCGCACGAGCTCCTCGAAATCGATCTTCGCCATCGCAGTTCTCCTCAGGTCGCTCGCGCCACTGTAAATCGGCGGGCCCGCCGCCCCGGCTCGCGGCCCCCGCCGACCGCCCGCGGCGAGCAGTGGCGCCGGGCCGTGGTCACGCCGTCGTCAGGTAGCGGACGGTGAGCGCCTCGTGGATGGCCCGGATCGTGCACACGAGGTGCGGGTGGTCGGGGACCGCGCCGCGCACCGTGAGCACCTGGGAGTCGGTGCCCTCTCGCCAGTCGACGTGCTCACCGGGGTGCCGCCGCACCTGCACGAGGTCGACCCCGTCGAGGTGCGAGATCTCCTCCAGGCCCGCGATCTCGCCCACCCTGCGGGCGGTGACCGGGGGCTGCACCATCAGCCAGCAGCCGACCGCCCGGCAACGGACGGGGCCGTCGACGTGCACCGGGATCCCCGCCGCCGCCTGGCAGGTGAGGGCGAACAGGTTGACGCCCGCGGCGGCGCGCAGCACGAACGGGGGCCGGCCCCCGGGCCGGCCGTTGACCTCGATCAGCCGTGGCCCGTCGGGAGTGAGCTTGATCTCGGTGTGCGCCGCCGCCGAGGTGACGCCGAGCGCCGCCAGCGCGTCGCTCGGCGTCGCGAGCACCGAGCGCTCGAGCGGCGGCGGGAGGCGCACCGGGATGAAGTTGCCGGTCTCGCGGAACTCCGAGGCGAGGGGGAAGCGGCTCGTGATGGCGACGTGGCTGACCTCCCCGCTGCCGAGCACGCTCTCGACCGAGAGGTAGCTGGCGAAGTCACTGCGCATCCCGCAGGCGTCTTCGAGGTACTCCTCGACGACCCATCCGCGCGTCGGGCCGGCGGCCACGACCTCGGCCAGCTGCGCGCGATCCGTCGCGAGGCGGATGCCGCGGCTGCCGCTGCGCGCGGCGGGCTTCGCGACGACGGGGAAGGTGACGGCGGCGGGGACCTCCTCGAAGGCCGCGGCCGGCGGACCGGGGCCGAGCGACCAGAACCTCGGCCCCGCGACCCCGGCTCGCGCGAGGAGGTCGCGCTGGCGGCGCTTGTCGGCGAGCCCCACCGCGACCTCGGGCGAGTGGTAGGACAGCCCGAGGCGGGCGGCGATCGCCGCCGCGGTGACGAGGTGGTCGTCGACGAAGGAGACGATCCCGTCGGGGCGGTGCGGCGCGAGCGCGGCCGCCGCCGCGTCGTGGTCCATGTCCGTGATGTCGACGCAGCCGCCGAGGCGCGGCAGCAGCCGGGGAAGGGAGGGGTCCGGCGCGCCGGTGAGCACCTTCGATCGGGAAGCGAGCGTCCCGGTCGACCTCCTCGACCCACAGGCCGGCGACCTCGTCGCCGATTCGGCGCGCCTCGGCCAGCTGTCGGGCGCCCGGCCGCTCAGGTCACCGACGACCGCAGGGACGGCGCGGGGCAACGCCACAGGCAAGCTTTTCCCATCGCCGATCCTTCACAACGCCCTCATCGAATTGATGACGATTCGCGCGCGGCACGGGTAACCCCTCCGTAGGGCTCGAGGATGGGGAGGTCCCGCGATGGGGAACAAGCGTTGGCTCCTTGGAACGTGCGCCGGGGCGATGGCCATCACATTGGGGGTGGGCGCGCTCTCCGGGGTCGCAGACGCCGCCGCAGCGCCGGCGGCCGTCACCGGCCCGACGAGCGGGGTCAGCTACACCGCAGCGGACGCCTTCGGCAACGTGAACCCGGAGGGCGTCGCGACGGACTGGTACTTCCAGTACGGCGCGACGGCCCACTACGGGCTCGACACCGCGCTGCACGCCGCGGGGGCCGGCGGGGAGACGCTCGCGGTGTCGGCGCCCCTCGCCGACCTCGTCCCCGGCACGCTCTACCACTACCGACTCGTCGCGGCGAGCAAGGAGGGCACGACCGTCGGCGGGGACCGCAGCTTCACTACCCCCGCCTCGCCTCCGGGGGTGGCGACGGGCGCCGCGACGGCGGTCGCCGACACGACGGCCGTGCTGCGCGGGGCGGTGAACCCCCGCGGCCTCGCCACGGTGGCGCACTTCGCGCTCGGCACCACGCCGAGCTACACCGCGAACACGGCCGCCCGCAGCGCCGGCGCCGGCGTGGCCCCGACGGCGGTCGCGATCCGGGCGGACCGCCTCGCCCCCGACACGACCTACCACTTCGCCCTCGTCGCCACCAACGCTGACGGCAGCGCCACCGGCGCCGACGCGGCTTTCACGACCACCGGCCCCGCGATCGTCGCCGACGGGACGCCGAGCTCGGTGACCGCCGGCTCGGCGGTGCTGAGCGGCACGGTCGACCCGGGGGGCCACCCGGCGCGCTGGTTCTTCCAGTACGGCGTGTCGACGAGCTACGGCGCGACGACCCCGGTGAAGTCGGCGGGGGACGGCCTCGCGCCCGTTCCGGTCGCCGCGGCGATCAGCGGCCTCGCCCCGGGCACCGAGTACCACTTCCGTCTCGTCGCGCGCAACGCGGACGGCACGACGGTGGCGGGGGACTCGGTGATCGCGACGCTCGGGCCGACGCTCACGGCCTCGTCGGGGTCGACCACCTTCGGCCAGTCGACGACGCTCAACGGGTCGATCCCGACCGGCGCGAGCAACCAGAGCGTGACGATCTTCGCCCAGCGCGCCACCGACCCCTCCTTCGTCGGCCTCACCACCGTCCTCACCGGTAGCGGCGGCGCCTACAGCTTCGCCGTGCGGCCGCGGATCGGCACCAGCTACAAGGCGCTCTGGGACAACGCCGCGACACCGATCGTGTCGGTCGGCGTGCGCCCCTCGGTGATGCTGCGCATCTCCGGGTCGAGCGCCGCAGTGCGGGTCGCCGCCGCTCGCTCGCTGGCCAACCGCCTCGTGCGCCTGCAGCGCCTGGTGCACGGCCGCTGGCGGGTGGTCGACTCGGCGAGGCTCGGCAGGGGCTCGTCGGTGGTGATGCGGCCGAGCACGCCCGCCGGCGCCCGGCTCCGCGCCTGGCTCACCGCCTTCCAGGCCGGCCCCGGCTACGAGCAGGCGGTGAGCGGGGTCCATCGGCTGCAGGGCTAACGCCAACTCGGGCGCGACGCGCCCCCTCGGCGCCAACAGCGGTGCCGCCGGACTCGGCGTCCGGCGGCACCGC
>DATLTN010000015.1 GCA_035533595.1 Acidimicrobiales bacterium | reverse complement strand
GCGAGGTAGTCGCCGGGGCTCGACGAGACGAGCGTCGCGTCCCACAGCGAGGAGATGCGGGTGGTCCTTGGAAGCGAGAAGCCGAGCACCCAGGGCGATGCCGAGCTGCCGAGCGGGGCGGACGAGGTGTTGGTGATGTCGAGCTCTGCCTCGAAACCGCTCCTCCAGCTGCGGTCAAGCTTGTAGACGATGTCGAGGCTCACGCCAGGGCCCGGGGCGACAGTGACCGACAGGGCCGCGCTCGCGCTCTTGGCCGTCGGGCTCGTCGAGTCGGTCACGGTCACGCTGAAGTCCGTCGTGGCCGAAGCGCCCGTTGGCTTGCCGGTGATCGCCCCGGTCGAGGCGTCGAGCGACAGGCCCGGGGGCAGGCTGCCGGTCGTCACCGCCCAGGTGTAGGGCATCGTGCCGCCGGTAGCGGCGAGGCTCGCCGAGTACGAAGCGCCCACCTGGCCGGCGGGAAGCGAGGTGGTCGTGACCGAGAGGGGCGGGGCGCTGGCGAGCTGGTACGCGCCGATGTCGCACGACGTCGCCCCTGGCTGGAGGAGGGCCACGCCCCGCTGGTCGGTGCCGGTGCAGTCGCCGCTCGATGCGGCGACGACGTCATAGGCGACGCTGGTGTCGCCGATCGCCTCGGTGAACGTAGGACCACCGTTTCCCTGTAGGGGACCGAGGTCGGGGCTCACGCCGACGACATCGTGCGCACCGGCACTGAACCCGCATTGGCCGGCCGCGTCGTCTTCGAGGTTGTAACCGTTGTCGCCCAGCGTTTGGTCGCAGTTGCCGCCTTGGTTGGCGGCGAAGATGCTCGATCCTGCGCTACCGCCTACGCCGTTCCAACCGCCGCCCGAAGGGGCGACGTTGCCGGCGATGGTGTCGCCGAGCAGGAACGCGCCGTGCGACTCAGACGCCTGAATGGCCCCGCCGGCGCCGAGGGACCCGAGGACCTGGTTCTCAGCGAGGGTGTCGTACTCGAGATCTGCGAGGGCGTCGATCCCTACATAGACCCCGCCGCCACCGAGCAGGGCGCTGTCGGCGCTCGTGACGGTGTTCTGCCAGACCGCATCGCGCAGGAGGATGATGCTCCTGCCCGAGACCGGGGCGCTTGCGACTGCTCCACCGGCGTTGGTCGCCTGGTCGGAGAAGAACGTCGAGTCCTGCGCGATCAGGGAGCCGCTCGCATAGATGCCGCCGCCCTGGCCCTCGGTCATCGACCCGACCGGGCCGACCGCGGAGTTGATCGAGACGCTGACACGCTCCAGGTCAAGGGTGCCAGCGTCGTTGACCCCGCCGCCGTTCACGCCTTGGCCCCCGGTGATCGTGAGGTCGGAGATGCTCACGGTCGCGCCTGCCGCGATGGTGAACACGGTCCCGCTGAGCTGGCCGTTGACGATCGTGAGCCCGGTGCCGGCGCCCACGATGGTGAGGTTGGTGGCGACGTCGACATGGTCGTCGAAGGTGCCCTGCCCGACCGAGATGGTGTCACCCGCCGCTGCCAGCGAGACGGCATGTGAGATGGAGGCACAGGGGCTGGCCTCGGTGCACGGATTCGTGTCACTGCCACCGGTCGAGACGTAGAACGTCGTGCCGGCCGCGGCGGCCGAGCCGGCCGTCAGCCCGACGACGGCGGCGCTCGCGACGAGGCTCAGCGCGGCCAGCCCGGCCACGAGGAGCCGGCGCCGGGGCTTCGGCTGGAAGCCCGGCGAAGAACGGGGTCGTCGGGACACGAGGGCTCGCGCCGTCCTTCTCGGGGTGCTCGAGGGACGTGCCGGGCTCGGCGGTCGGTCGTGGCTCATGGGATCGGCACCTCGCTCACGGGATCGACCTCGCAGCGGGTGGCGAGGAAGGACGGCAGCAGCGACAGGGCGGTCTCGGGGCTCTCTGCCTCGACGGTCCAGCAGATCCGGTGCCCGCCCTTCGCGCACCAGGAGAGCGCCGGGCGGTGGCGGAGCGGGCTCGAAAAGCCCTTCCACGCCGCGTAGGCAAAGCGGCACTCGTCGGGCTCGTGGCGGTGGAGCAGCTGGTAGGTGGGCACCGGGCGCTCAGCCTGACAGGACCCCCACCGCATTCCTATCCCGGAAATCCGTGAACGTTCCGGGCGCTCGGATCCGGCGCCCCCCTGCGAACGACCCTCCCGTCGGCGCTCGCGTGATGCGGCGCGCCCTGCCGGACCGAGCAGGTGAGTGATCAGCGCGAAGGTGCCCGTCGCCCGCGGGGCCCGCGCCGCCCAGCCGTCACGTCGCTCGGCGGCGCGCAGATCGAACGGCCGGCGCCGTGCCCGCCGCGGAACTGGTGTGCGCCCGGCAGTGAAGGAGAAGCAGGCGGCGACGGCTGCCGACGAGCCCGGAGGTGACGACGACGACCGAGGGGACCGCCTGGCACGCACGGGAGCCGGGCTCGTCGGGGGCGGTGGAGCCGAGCCGAGACCCGAGACCGATCGGCGCAGCACGATCGGCGGGACTCACGTCTGCTCGGGGGCGGGGAACGGCGGGCCCGTCCTGCTGATCGCCCGCGCGACCGCCCCTCGTCCGGTCACCTCGAGCTTCGCCAGGATGCGGCCGAGGTGGCTCTCGACGGTGTTCTCGCTGAGCACGAGCTGGACGGCGATCTCGCGGTTGGTCCTCCCCTCGGCGACGAGCTCGGCGATCTCGCGCTCACGCGGGCTCAGGGCCGCGGCGCCCGTCGCCGGCCGCCCGCGTCTGGTCGGCCGCGCGCCGGCACGTCGGAGGCGGCGGAGCACGGCGCCGGCCTGGTCTGCCGAGCCGAAGGCGCCGTAGGAGCGAAGGGCATCGCTCGCCTCCGAGAGCTCGGCGAGCGCTTCGGCGGTGCGGCCGCACGCGCCGCGGATCTCGCCGCCGAGCGCACGGGTCCGTGCGGCCTCGACGAGCGCGCCGGCTTGCGCGAAGAGCGAACCGGCCCGCCCGAGGAGGACGAGCGCCTCCTCGGGCTTCGTGGCCGCCAGCACCCGGGCCCGGGCGCGACAGGCGAAGCCGGCCGACGCCGGCGAGCCGAGGACGGCTGCCAGCCGAGCGACCTCGTCGGCCAGCTCCCTCGCCGCCGCGCCCCGCCGGCCGGCGAGCTCGGCGCGACAGCGCGCCTCGAGGAGCCGGCAGGCCATGCCGTCGGTGACGTTGGCCCCGCCGCCATCTGACCCGGCGCTCTCATCCTCGATCGCCGCCAGCTCGGCGAGGAGCCCATCGGCACTTCCGGCCTCGAGCCGGGCCAGCGCGACCTGGCGGCGGACGTTGGCGCGGTGGTAGCTCGCCGCGAAGTCCCCGAGACCGAGCGCCTCGTCGCCGGCGGCGATCGCCCCCTCGATCTCGCCTGCGGCGGCGAGGACGCCGACCTCGGCCGTGAGGGCGAGGAGGAGGACGAGGTCGACGCCCAAGACCCGCGCCATCTCGAGCGCCGTGTCGGCGAGCGCACGGGCCTCGGTGATCCGCCCGCAGGACACCAGCGCCTTGACCTGCTCGATCATCGTCGGCACGAGCCACTGCGAGCCGCCCCCGGCCTCGGCGACCGCGATCGCCCGCCCGAGGTGCACCGCGGATGCGCCGTACTCCTCGAGCAGGCGCTCTGCCCAGCCGAGGTAGAAGAGCGCGTCGAGGCGCGCTGCCACCTCGTCGTCGCCCAGGCGGTCGAGGATCGTCTGCGCCTCCGTCCGGTGGGCTCGGGCCGTGGCGTTCGCCTCAGCCTCCTCGGCGCTCGCGTGGACGAAGGCCAGCAGCGCCCGCGCCGTCGCCTCGAGCAGCCGGTCGGAGCCGACCGACGCCTGAAGCGCCCGCGTGGCGAAGGCCGTCGCCTCCGCGAGGTCGAGGGTGTACAGCCAGGAGACGGCGAGCTCGATGCACAAGGTCGCGGCCGCGCCCGGCGCGGCGGCGGGCGGCTCCTCGAGGGCCCCGAGCAGGGTGGCGCGCGCTTCGGCGAAGCGGCCGAGACCATGGTCGACCGCGGCACTGCCGGCCACGAGCCTGAGGCGCAACGGATCGCCCACCGCGACGAGCTCGAGGGCCTCGGCGAGCGCGTCGTGGGCGGCCTCGAGCTCGCCGAGCACGCAGTGGACCCGCGTCCGTGCCATCAGCAGCGCGAGGCGCGTCCCCGCAGTCTCGGGACGGCGGGCGACGATGGCCGACGCCACGCCGAGCCATGCCGACGCGCTCCTCGGGGCGTGCGGCACGACCTCGGTGGCGGCGTCGTAGAGGAGCGCCGCTGCCGCCAGGTCCCCTGCAGCGGCTGAGCGCGCCACGTGGTGGGCCGTCGCGGTGACCGGCGCCCCCCGCTCGGCCAGTGCCGCCGCGGCGCGGGCGTGCACAGCGACACGCCAGCCGGGGCCGGCCGAGTCGTAGACGGCGCGGCGCACGATCGGGTGGCGAAAGGCGAAGCGCCGGGGGCTCTCGGTCGCGTGGACGATCCCCGCCACGACGAGCTCGTCGAGGGCGTGCGGCGCCTTGTCCGGCGCCACGTCGGCACAGCTTGCCGAAAGCTCGAGCTCGAACGGCTCGCCGATGACCGCAGCCCCCTGGGCGAGGAGGCGTGCCGGCAATGACAGCGCATCGATCTCGTGGCGGATGGCCGCGGCGACCGGGGCGGGGATGGCGCCCCCGTCCTCCTCCGCCCCGGGCCCTGTCGAGAGCCCGCTCCCATCGGCTGCGGAGGCGAGCGCCTGGGCGTAGAACGGATTGCCGCCGCTTGCCCGGTAGAGGGCGGTGAGGTGTGAAGGCTCGAGCGTGCCGCCGAGCAGCTCGCCGACCTCGTCCTCGGCGAGGGTCATGAGGCCGACGGCGGTCCCCGGTAGGTCCTTCGCCCCTCTCGCCAGGATGTCGGCGAGCCCCGGGGCCTGTCCCGGGCGCCAGGCGAGGACCAGCAGTACGCGGGCCTCGGGTGGATGGCGGAGGAGGAAGGCGACCAGCTCGATCGACGCGCTGTCGGCCCAGTGCAGGTCGTCGAGGGCGAGCAGCAGGGGGCCCGGGGTAGCCAGACGCTCGATCAGGACGCGAAGCGCCCGGTAGATGGGGTAGCGCTCGTCCTCAGAGCTGTGGTCGCCTCGCAGCCCGAGCCCGGCGAGCGCGGGGAAGACCCGGCAGACCTCGGCGCGTTGGCGGCCGCACAGCTCGGCGAGGCGTGGGACGTCGAGGGAGCCCAGGTAGTCGTCGAGGGCGTCGATCACGATCCCGAAGGGGACGTCGTGCTCGAGCTCTGCGCCTCGGCCGACGAGCACCAGGCCGTCGCGGGTCTCGGCCCGCTCGCAGAGCTCGGCGACGAGGCGGGTCTTGCCGATCCCCGGCTCGCCCGTCACCTGCGCCCACGACGCGCGGACAGGGGAGAGATCGTCGAACGCGCTGGCGAGCAGTGCCAGCTCCTCGGCGCGCCCGACCAGTCGGCTCACGTGGCGCTCCCCGTCCCTCGATCGCGACATGGCAAGCCTACGTCGATCTCTCGGCGACATTATGGCGCCCTGCGCCGGCTCCGAGCATCTCGCCAACGCCTGACTCCCGCCGGGGCACCGCGGATTCCCGGCGACTCGGTGGCCGAGGCGCGAGGTCGCGTGTCCGGCCCGCGCGCCGAAGCGCGTCGCGCTTCGTCCCCACCCAGGTCCGCGTCCTCGCCGCCGCGAGCTGGCGGCGACGCACGACCCCAGAGACTGTCTCGCTCGTCCGGCTCTCCGGCGACCCCTGCCGGTCGGCGAAGGGCCTGGCCGCGGCTGGCTGAGTTGCCGCGCCGCAGGGCTGCCGGTCGACGAAGATCACGTCGTCCACGAGCGTCGTGTCGCCGGTCGCGCTCCTCCTCGCCCCGGCGTGGAGGCGGCGGCCTGAGCCGTTGCGTGACGGCTCGCACCGGGGCGCCGAGGCGCAGCCCGGACGAGCACC
>DATLTN010000014.1 GCA_035533595.1 Acidimicrobiales bacterium | reverse complement strand
CCTCGGGGAGCCAGTCGGCGACCGACGGAGGCAGCAAGAACAGCTGGTCACGATCGCTTTCGCGGAGGTTGATCGGCATGATCAATTCTCCCGCGCGGCCCCGTAGGAAGGTGGGACCCCAAGGTTCGTGCGACAGCCTCTGTACACGCCCTTTGTCGATGGTCAGTCCCCGGTCGAGGGCGTGGTGGCGCATCGCGAGGCGCGAGCATTGGGCGGGACGGTTGCGGGCGAGCAAGAATTGCGCCAGCGGCCGCGTCGCTCGGGCGCGATGCTGGGCGCGGTCACGGCACCAGGTGGAAAGAGGGGGACATGAGGAACGGGTTCAGGGTCTTTGACGCCGACACGCACTGCTCGGCTTCTGCGGAGGAGCTCGAGCCGTATCTCTCGCCGCGCCTCCGGGAGCTCGTTCCGGACCTCGACGAGCGACGGACCGAGATCAAGATCGGCTGGGCGGGGGAGGAGCGCGAGCCCCCCTTCAAGCACAACTACCGGATGTCGAGCTTCGGGGGCGGCTGGGGGGGCACGGCACCGCGTGTCCTCGGCGAAGCCGAGCCGCGCAAGCAGGAGCGCCACTTCCAGACCTTCATGGGCTCGCACTTCCCGACCCAGGGCGGGGACGAGTTCTCCGACGTGCGGGCCCGCGACATGGACGAGGAGGGGACCGACGTCCACATGATGGTCCCCAACGGGGCCAACGGCGCGGACGATCCCGAGGTCGAGTTGGAGTTCATCCGCGCCCAGCACCGTTGGCTCGACGACTTCTGCGCCCCCTACCCACACCGGTTGAAGTCGCTCATCGTCGCCACCGCCCGCTCGGTGCCCGAATCCGTCGAGGAGATCCACCGCTACGGCCCGTCCTCCTGGGCGGTCGGGGTGCAGCCCTACATGCCCCTCGACTACCCGATCGACCACCCCGACCTCGAGCCGATCTTCCAGGCGGCCGAGGAGGAGGGCCTCGCGATCGTCCACCACAGCTTCGCGACGGGCTACCCCGGCTACCGCGACCTGTGGGCGAACCCCTTCATCGGCCGCAGCGCGAGCCACCCGTGGGCGGCGATGCGCTTCGTGGCGGCGATGTGCGGCTCGGGGATCCTCGACCGCCACCCGGAGCTGCGCTTCGGGATCCTCGAGTCCGGCTTCGGCTGGCTCCCCTTCTGGGCGCGTCGCCTCGACGACCAGATGATCTACGTCGGCTACGTCAACGAGACGCTGAAGCAGCGCCCCTCGGAGTACCTGACCTCGGGGAGGTTCTTCGCCTCCATCGAGATGCACGAGGGGCCGGAGATGGCGAAGAACGTCATCGAGCTCCTCGGGGACGGGATCCTGATGATGGGCTCGGACTACCCCCACGCCGAGTCGCGCTTCCCGGAGTCGGTCGACAAGGTGCTCTCCTGGCGGGAGGCCGGAGTGAGCGAGCAGGCCCTGCGCAAGCTGCTGTGGGACAACCCGGTCGCCTGCTTCGGCGAGCCGTAGGCGCCCCACCCGCGGCGCCGCCCTCGGCGCGCACGCGGCGCCGAGGCCCGGGGCCCGGGCGCGGCGAGGGCCTTGGCGGGCCAGGGGACGGAGCGCCCCGGGTCGGTATCTTGGAGGCCACCGGGCACCGCCGATCGGCGCCCGAGCACGGCAGGCAGCTGCTGAGCGGGGGTGGAAGACGAATGGACGTCGCGTGACAGACCTGGCGAACGAGACCCGATCCGAGCCGCGCGAGCGGCGCGGCCGCGTGGACGCGACCGCGAAGGCGACCGGGGCGGCGCGCTACGTCGCCGACTACTCCGTGCCGGGGATGGTGCACGTCGCCGCGGCGCGCAGCTCGATGCCGCACGCCCGGATCGTCTCGATCGACAAGCGCGCGGCCCTCGCCTCGCCGGGGGTGATCGCGGTCTTCACCGCGGAGGACGTGAGCGAGGGGACCTACGGGCGGGCCGTCGCCGACTCGCCGGTGCTCGCGCGCGGCAAGGTCCGCTTCGTCGGAGAGCGGGTCGCGGCGGTCGTCGCGGAGACCCGCGAGCAGGCCGAGGCCGCCGCCGCGCTCGTCGACATCGAGTACGAGCCGCTCGTCGCGGTGACGACGCCCGAGGAGGCGCTCGCCGCCGGCGCGCCGCTCGTGCACGACGCGCCCTGGAGCTACCGGGGGGCGGTCATCGAGGAGGGCGACGGCCCGAACCTCATCTACCACCACACCCACGGCTCTCTCGAGGAGTTCGAGGCCGCCTACGCCGCCGCGGCGCACAAGATCGACCACGTCTACCGCACCCAGGGCGTGCACCAGGGCTACCTCGAGCCGCAGGCCTGCATCGCCGACTACCGCTCCGCCGACGAGGTGAAGCTGTGGCTGACGAACAAGGCGCCCTTCCGGGTGCGCTCGATGATCGGCAGCTGCCTCGGCATCGACCCGAACGCCATCGAGCTGCAGCCGATCTACCTCGGCGGAGACTTCGGCGGGAAGGGGAGCCCCGGTGACTCCCCGATGTGCGTCGAGCTCTCTCGCCTCCTCGGCCGACCCGTGAAGAGCGTGCTCCGCTACTCCGAGGACCTCACGGGGGCGAACCCCCGCCACCCCTCGGAGATCCGGATCCGCCTCGCCTGCGACGCGCAGGGCAACTTCGTGGCGCTCGCGATGGACGCCACCCTGAATGCCGGCGCCTACGCCGGCTTCACCCCCGGAGGGTCGGGCCCGCACGGCGCCGTCGACCCGCCGGCCTACCGGATCCCGACCTTCTTCTCCGAGATCAAGCGGGTGTACACCAACACCGTGCCGCGCGGGAACATGCGCGCCCCGGGAGCACCACAGGGGACCTTCGCCTGCGAGTCGGCGATCGACGAGCTGGCGGTCGTCGCCGGCATCGACCCGGTCGAGCTGCGGCGGCGCAACCTGTTGGAGGACGGCGAGGTCGACCCCTCGGGCCACGCCTGGGTCGAGAACCGCGGCTCCCTCACCCTCGAGGCGGCGCTCGGCGCCTTCACCAAGAAGGAGGCGCCCGCGGGCTGGCTCTACGGCCGCGGCGTCGCCCTCTACGGGCGGGGGACGACGAGCAACGCGAACACCAGCCTCCGGGTGATCCCGCAGGACGACGGCTGCGTGCGCGTCGAGACGGGGATCGTCGAGACCGGCACCGGCAGCCACACGGTGCTCCGCGAGCTGATCGCCGAGCAGCTCGGCTTCAGCCCCGACCAGGTCGAGGTCGCCACCGTCTCGACCGACGAGCTGCCCCGCGACGCCGGCGCCGGCGGCAGCCGGGTGACGGCGGGCCTCGCGATCGCGGTCGACGCGGCGTCCAAGGCCTGGCACAACCGCCTCCGCGACGAATCGGTGATGGTCGAGGTCGACGAGATCTTCGGTCCCGACGTCGGCTCCTACATCGTGCAGATCGCGCAGGTCGCCGTCGACCCGGCGACCGGTGAGCTGCGGGTCCTCGAGATCGAGAACGCCGTCGACGTGGCGGCGATCATCAACCCGAAGGCGCACCAGATGCAGATCGACGGCGGGGTGACGATGGGCCTCGGCTACGCCTGCCTCGAGGACCTCGACGAGTCCGACGGTCAGGTCTGGGCCGCGAACCTCGGCGAGTTCAAGATCGCCTCCTCCTCGGACGTGCCCGAGTACAAGACGGTGCTCGTGCGCGGCGCGCGCGGCGTCGGGACGGCGAACGTGAAGAACATCGGGGAGTCGACGACGCCGCCGGTCGGGGCGCTGATCGCGAACGCCGTGTACGCGGCGACGGGATGCCGGATCCGCGAGCTCCCGGTCACCGCGGAGCGCATCTACGAGGCGATGCACGGGGGCACGGGGGCGTAACGGAAGGGGCGCCGACGGGCCGCTGACCTTGGCCCGCTCCCGTGGCGGCGCGCCAGAGCGTCTCGCCCCTGCCGGCCGTAGCATCGGGGCCGATGGAGTATCGGACCTTCGGTCGCACGGGCCTGCAAGTGAGCGTCGCCGGGATCGGCGCGGGGGGTGCCAGTCGCCTCGGCCTCTCGACCGGCTCCTCCGAGGAGGAGGCGGTGGCCGTCCTGCACCGGGCGCTCGAGCTCGGCGTCAACTATTTCGACACCGCGGCCAACTACGGGACCGAGGAGGTCGTCGGGCGCGCGCTCGAGGGGCGGCGTGACGAGGTGGTGATCTCCTCCAAGCTCTCGCCGCGGCGCGACGGCGTGCTCCTCGACCGCGCCGGCCTGCGGAGCGGCCTCGAGGCCGCGCTGCAAAAGCTCCGCACCGAGGTCGTCGACGTCTACCACCTGCATCGTCCGGACAGCGGGGACTACGACTACTGCCTGGCCGAGCTCGTCCCCGAGCTGCAGGCGCTGCGCGACGAGGGCAAGCTGCGCTTCCTCGCGATCTCCGGCACGACGGGCGCGGACCCGACCCACGAGGTGCTGCGGCGCGCGGTCGCCAACGACTGCTTCGACGTCGTCATGGCGGGCTTCAACTTCTTCAACCAGAACGCCCGCCAGCAGGTCTTCTCGACGACGATCGAGAAGGACATCGCGGTCGAGGTGATGGGCGCGGCGCGCGGCCCGTTCAGCCGCCCGGAGCAGTTCGCGAAGGAGGTCGAGGGCCTCGTCGAGCTCGGCGCGGCGATCCCCGAGGCCGAACGCAGCGACCCGCTCGGCTTCATCACCGCCTCGGGCGCCGTCGCCTCGATGGCGGAGGCCTCCTACCGCTTCGCCGCCTACGAGCCGGGGGTGGGCACCGTGCTCATCGGGACGGGCAACCCCGTGCACCTCGAGGCGAACGTCGCGGCGATCGCTCGCGGCCCGCTCCCGGTCGCGGTGCGCGACGAGATCGTCGCCCGCTTCGGCCACCTCGCGGTCTCGAGCAGCGAGCTCGGTCGCTGAGGCCGACGTGCCCGTTGTCGGAGCGGGCGACGGGCCTCAGCGGACGGGGGCTCCGCTCCGCAGCTCCTCGGCGCGGCGCATGAGCTCGGCCGCGAGCGGAGTGGCCGGACCGTAGCGGTCGACGTCGTCCTCGTAGTAGCCCTTGTGGAACTGGTTGCGGTTGAGGGCGACGACCATCAGATCGCCGCGCTGGGAGTCCCGCCCGATCGGCGGCTCGAGCTCGATGCACTCGCCCAGCTCGGCGGGGTCGTAGTAGACGTTCAGCGGATCCCGGCCCTCCTCGACGGCGATGATCTGCTCCTCGATGATCTTTCGGAACTCGATGACCGCGAGGTCGGTCGCGCCGAGGGTCTCCTCGGAGCGGTCGGTGATCTCGCCCTGGGACCACCAGGCGGCCATGTCCTGGGCGAGGACGTAGTCGACGATCGGCTGCCCCGCGGCGTCGAAGATCGGCGCCTCGTAGTGCGGGACGACGGGCTGGGGTGGGGCCTCCACCCCGGGCACGTGGTAGAGGACGTAGCTCAGGTGGTAGGTGTGCGTGTCGTCCATCGGGACGCGCATGTTCACCTGCGTGCGCGCGCCGTTCGAGCCGCGGCTCATGTACGGGAAGATGTTGTACGGGAACCAGCGCACCGAGTCGCTCTTGGCCCCCTTCTCGGTCGAAAAGCGGATGCCCTTCCGGAAGCCGAACTGGTCGCGGCTGAAGACCACCCCGTCGTGGCCGTCGGTGCCGCGGATCGAAGTGTTCGAGCGGTGCGCCTCGCCGTCGGGCGTGCGCTCGTCGAGCACGCCCGCCCGCTCCAGCGCGTAGCGGAAGTAGTGACCGTGCAGATAGGTGTTGTGGTACGGGTCGGCGGAGTTCTCGTGGCACTGCAGCCAGTTGCAGGGGATGACGGTGACGCCGATCTGGCGGACGGCGTTCGGCCACACGAGGAAGTCCCACGGCGGGAGGACCGGCACGGGGTCGGGGCCGAGGTAGGCAAAGACGAGGCCGCCGAGCTCGCGCACCGGGTAGCCGCCGATGTGCACGCGCTCCTTCAGCCGGCTGTTCGGGGACTCGAGCGGCGTCTCGGTGCACTGCCCGCTCTCGTCGTAGCACCAGCCGTGGTAGGGGCAGCGCAGGCCGTGCTCGGCGGGGATGCCGAACCGCAGGTCGACCAGGCGGTGGCCGCAGCGGGGGCCGATGAGGCCGAGCGTCCCTGAGCGGTCGCGGTAGAGGATGAGGTCCTCCCCGAGGATGCGCACCTTGCGGACCGGGTCGTCGTCGAGGGTCGCGACCGGGGCGACCGGGTGCCAGTAGCGGCGCAGCAGCTCGCCGAGGGGGGTGCCCGGCCCCACCCTCGTCAGTCGGTCGTTCTCGGCTGGCGTGACCATGTGCAGCGACCCCCTCGCTCCGCCCCGACGGAGCGGTGTCGATCCCGGCCACCGTACCGCCGCGGCCCGTCGCCGTCCCCGACGGAGCGCCGCGGCGCCACCACCGGACACGACGCCCCCGAGGGCCGAGGCCCGTAAGCTCGCGGCGCACCGGGGATCGTCCCGGGCGGGACGGAGGAGTGACGTGGCCGAGCAGCTGAAGATCGCGCCGAACGGCCGAGCCTTTGACCTCCCCGTGCTCATCGGCATCGAGGAGGGCCTCTTCGAGGCGCGAGGCCTCGCCGTCGAGCTCTCCGCCAGCTACGAGGAGCGTCCGCTCGCGGAGCGGGACGTCTTCGCCCGCCTGAAGGAATCCCAGTTCGAGGCGGGGACGGCCGACGTCTACAACGTCTGCGAGTGGGCGAGCATCGACCGCCTGGAGCGCGGGAGCCGCCCCGGCCAGGTCGCGATCCTGCGCGCCGCGGTCGCCGCGCAGGCGCTCCTCACCTTCGACGAGAGCCTCAACGAGCCGCACGACCTCGGCGACATCGCGGTCGGGGTGAACGAGTTCACCGGTTCGCACTACACCTCGCTGCAGCTCCTCGAGGGGGCGCTTCCCCGCGAGCGGGTGCGCGTCGAGCACATCGGCGGCCCCGACCACCGCATGGAGCTGCTGCGCTCGGGTGAGGCGCGGGTGGTGGCGCTGATGGAGCCCTTCATCAGCTACGCCCTGAAGCTCGGCGCGCACGCGATCGCCGCCACCTTCTACCGCGGCGCCGAGGTCGTGGGGGCCAACCTCTCGCCCGAGACGCGCGCCGCCTACCTCGAGTCGATCAACGAGGCCGTGGACCGGATCAACGCCGCGCCGGCGGACTACGCCCACCTCGTCGTCGAGCCGACCCATGGCGGCCTGCGCCCCGAGGAGCTCTCCGCGCACTTCCTCCACTACATCCACGTCACGCCCTACCCGCGTGAGCGCCTCGCGGAGACCTACAACTGGATGCGCTCCTGGGGCCTCGCCGGGGGAGTGGGGCTCCCCGAGCACCTCGTCGCCGTCGACGGCTGAACGACGAGCGGCGCCCCGCCACTCGCGGCGGGCGCCCGTGTCTCAGGTCTGCTGGCGGGCGAGCTCGTCCTCTTGGCTGCCGAACTCGTAGCGGGCAAAGCGCGGCAGCAGCCGCGCGATGAGCGCCATCCCGACGACGCAGCCGAGCCCCCCCGAGACGACCGAGAACTGGGTGCTCGTCGCGGCGGCGACGAGGCCCGCCTCGGTGTTGCCGAGACGGGGGCCGTTGCTCACGACCATCGTCTGGATCGCGCTCAGCCGCCCCCGCAGGCGATCGGGCGTCTGGGTCTGGATGAGGGTGCCGCGGATGATCGAGGCGGTGATGTCGCAGGCGCCGGCGAGGGCGAGGAACAGCACGGCGAGCGCCAGCCAGTGGGTGAAGCCGAAGGCGGCGATCGCCACCCCCCAGCCGGCGCTGAGGAGGCTGATGGAGAGGCCTGCGCGGCGGACGATCGAGGTCCATCCCGAGAGCGCGCCGCCGAGGATCGCGCCGACGCCGGGCGCGGCGAAGAGCAGCCCGACGGTCCTCGCCCCGCCGTGGAACTGGTGGAGCGCGATCGCCGGGAAGAGCGCCGTCGGCATGCCGAGGACCATCGCGTTGAAGTCGGCGAGGAACGAGCCGGCGATCGCCGGGCGCGCCTTCACGAAGGCGAAGCCCTCGACGATCGAGCGCCAGCCGAAGCGGGTCGTCCCCCCGAGGGGCGGCCGCGCGCCGACGCTGTAGACGGCGACGATGGAGACGAGGAAGGAGAGCGCGTTCGCCGAGAAGGCGAGCTTCGCGCCCGACGCGGAGATGAGCAGGCCGGCGATCGTCGGTCCGACGACGCTCGAGACCTGGTTGCTCAGCTGGCGCAGCGCGTTCGCCTTGGCGAAGTGCTCGCGCTCGACGATCGAGATCATCATCGCCGTCTGCGCGGGGGCGTTCACCGCCTGCACGAGCGCCGCTGTCCCCGCCAGCAGGTAGAGGAGGGGCACCGAGGGGTGCGCGCGGGCGACGTCGAGAGCCTGGCCGACCGAGAGCACCGCGAGCAGGGTGCCGCAGATGAGCAGCAGCCGGTGGCGGTCCATCGCGTCGGCGATCGGGCCGCCGACGAAGGAGCCGACGATCGACGGGATCAGCTGGGCGAGGCTGACGAGGCCGACGTCGAGGTTCGAGCCGGTGAGGTGGTACACCTCGTAGGCGATCGCGACCACGCTGAGCTGCGAGCCGATCGAGGAGATGAAGGCCCCGCCCCAAAGCCGCCGGAAGGCCGGGTAGCGCCGAAGCGGCTCGATGTCGACGAACACCCCCACGTCCTCAACCTACTGACCGACGTCGCTTGGGGCCGGATCGTCGGCGCGGCGGGGGTTTGCTCTCGCGGTAGTGGGGTAGGGCGGCGAGTGCACCCCGTCACACCCCGGAAGGATCGCGAACCCAATGGTTGACGAACAGCTGAGCAATCTTCTCGTAGAGGCGCTCGAGACCGAGCGTGGTGAGGTCTCCATCTATGAGACCGCGCTGCGCTGCGCGGTGGACGTGGGACTCCGTTCCGCCTGGCAGGACCAGGCCGAGGTGGCGTCACGGCACGCCGAGATCGTCGAGGGCGCCGTTGCGGAGGTCGGTGTCGACTCGAGCGTGCGGACCACCACCAGCGCGGCCGTCCACTACATCGAGGCGACGCTCGTGCACGCGATGGAGATGGCGCTCGAGTCGGCCCCGCCCGGCACCGCCGAGCTCGTCGCCCTCGAGTGCGTGAGCTTTGCCGAGGCCCGCGACCGCCTGAACTGGGAGCGGCTCAGCGACGCGGTGAACCGCATCGACGGCGAGGCCGGTGCGGCGCTGAAGGCCGTGTCCGCTGAGATCACCGGCGCGGCCCCCACGACGCGGCCGGCCGTCGCCGGTTTCGGCCAAAAGGCTGGGGCCCCGGCGCGCGAGCGCGCGACGTTTCGCCGGGCGGGCTGAACCGCCAGGCCAGCGTCGGCCGCGGGCCATCCGTGTGTGGGGAGCGGGCTCCGGCTATACCCCCGGCCATCGAAGGACCTGCACCACGGCTCAGCCAGCCCTCGGCGTTGGTCGCGTCGGGGAGGCCGGCGCAAAAAGAGCTTGATGACGTTGGTCGAGAAGGTTGGCAACCGTCGCACGGGATTCTGAGCGTGCGCCGGAGGTGACGAGTCCCGCCACAGCGACCCCGCCGAGGAGCGTCGCCGCTGTCTGGAGACGCTGCCGAGTTCCTCGCCCCCGGGGCGCCAGACCTTTACTCGCGGGTGCCGTCAGCGTCCCCGATCGGCCCATTCCCCGATCGACTGATTGAGGCTCGCAGCCCGAGAGGAGCTCCACCGCTCCGCTCTGGGCACCCTGCGATCCACCCCGCCGGCAGCGCCCACGGTCCGGTACGCGCCCGGGCGGGCATGCGGGTTGTGCTGCCACCCAGGTCGTAAGGTTCGTGTCGAACCAGACGAACGTGAAGGGCGGGGGTCCCGATGGTGGCAGGGCAGAAGCTTTCCGATCGTTCCCCGCTCGACACCGAAGTGCCCGGCGACGAGTCTGACTTCCTGGCCCGCATCCAAGCGCAGTCGCTGCGGCCGTTGTGGGCCCGCCCTGAGCAGCCGACTGCGCCGCTCGCGCTCGTCCGGCCGTGGGTGTGGCACTACGCCCCGGCGCGGGCGCTGCTGCTCGAGGCGGCAGAGCGGCTCGACCTCGGCGGCAAGGGTGGAGTGGACCGTCGGGTCCTCACGATGGCCAACCCCTCGCTCCCGGATCTCCCGACGACGCGCACGCTGTCCGGCGCGCTCCAGCTCGTCCATCCCGGCGAGACGGCCCCGAGCCATCGTCACAGCCTCGCCGCGCTGCGGTTCATCATCGAGGGAGAGGGCGGGCGCACCGTCGTCGACGGCGAACCGGTGCCGATGGAGCCCGGCGACGTCGTCCTCACTCCGGGGTGGTCCTGGCACGGGCACGTCCACGAGGGTCCCGAGACGATGGTCTGGCTCGATGTCCTCGACGGGCCGCTCGTCCGGGCGATCGACGTCGCCTTCCACGAGGAGTACTCGAGCCCGAAGAGCCTGCAACCGGTGGTGGAGCCCAGTGCCGTGGCCCTGGCGACCGCCTCGACGACCGACCTGCTCCCGACCTCCTCCTACGGCGAGACCGCTGGGCGCCCACCGCTCAGGCGCTTCGGGATCGATGCGACGCTCGCCGTCTTTGAAACGCTGAAGAAGCGCGAGCGGGGCGATGGGACCTACAGCCTCCGCTTCACGGACCCGCGGAGCGGCGGTTCGGTAATGCCGACGATCGGCGCGGGCATGCAGCTGATCGAAGGTGGCGCACAGAGCCCTCTGCGACGCGACACCGCCAATCGCATCTACCACGTCGCCCGCGGCACGGGATTCAGCATCATCGATGGCGAGCGCTTCGACTGGGGGCCGCACGACACGTTCTGCGTGCCGACGTGGTGCGCGGCGACCCATGGCGCACAGGGGGGTGAAGCGCTGCTGTTCGTCGCGGACGACGAGCCGGCACAGCGCGCGCTCTCGCTCTACCGCGACGAGGCCGAGCCCCCCGGGCGGTCGGAGTCGTGAACCGCTAATAAGGACCCGAACGCGGTTGGCTCCTCGAAAGGAGCTGTCACCCACCGGGGCGGACAAGGAGTCGAACCATGAAGCTGGTCACCTTCGCGGACTATCGCATCGGCGTGCACCGAGACGACGGCATCCATGACGTCTCGTCGGCGGTGCCGGGTTGGCAACCGGGAGACCTCCTCGCGATGAACCGCCTCATCGCGGGCTGGGCGGAGCTCCGAGGGGCCGTCGAACAGGCTGCGGGCTCGGCGCCGGCGCTTCCCCGTGAGAGCGTGCGGCTACAGGCTCCGAACCCGGCCCCGATGCATCTCTTCGCGGCGCCCTCGAACTACCGCGCGCACCAACAGGAGATGGACGCCGCGGGGTTCAGGATCCGCGACGACTCCGGCCCACGCGACTCGGCGGACACGCTCGGCTTCTTCTTGAAGGCGACGGGTTCGGTCTCGGGGCCCGAGGACGCGATCGAGCTCCCGCTGAAGGACCTTCCCGAGCGTCGCTTCGACCACGAGGGGGAGATCGCGGTGGTCGTCGGCGCGCCGGCCGAGGGGATCTCGCCGGAGGAGGCCGAGCGCTACATCTTCGGCTACACGATCGTCGTCGACGTGACCCTGCGCACGACACCCGAGCATCGCGAGGAGCGCGTGCAGCGCAAGTCCTTCGCGAGCTTCAGTCCGATGGGGCCGTGCATCGTGACGGCCGATGAGCTCCCGGACTGGCGCGGGTTGAACGTGAAGCTGTGGGTGAATGGCGAACAGCGCCAGGACGCGCATGCGACCGACCTGATCGTCGACATCCCCAACTTGCTCTCGCGGGCGTCCCACGTGCTTCCACTGCGCGCCGGTGACGTCTACACCACGGGCAGCCCGGCGGGCGTCGGGGCGATCGCTCCCGGTGACACCGTCGAGGTGCAAGCCGAGGGGATCGGGTCGATGTCGCTTCCGGTGACGATCCGCGCCTGGTAGGGCGCCGGCGCGTCCGGCCGACCCTCGGTCGTCGCCCACGCGACCGAGGGCGACACTCGCTCAGCGTCGCCGCGCGACGAAGCTCGCGTTAGCGACGAGGCGCCCATCCTGGTGGACGAAGGCGCGGGTGAACACCGTCCGGCGGGTTTCGTGGAGGGGCTCCACGCTCACGGTGAGCTCGGCGGCGGGCATGGCCGAGGAGATGAACTCGATGTGGCCCGACGCGAGCCGCAGCGCGTCGCCGCCACCCTCGAGCGCAGCATGAGCGGCCACGGCGAAGAGCACGCCACCCTGCAAGAAGCCGCCGCGATTGGTCATGAAGGCCTCCGGCGTCACCGACCGGCGGGCCTCCCCGGCCGCGCGCGGCGCGAAGAGGCTCTCGATGAGGCTCTCGGACCAGGACCGGGAGCCCGAGGTGCCGGCGTGACCGGAGATGAGGCCGACGAGGTTGCGCTCGGCCAAGGTGAGCTGCTCCTCGCCGGTACTCGTGGCCTCCCCCTCGGTGTCGACGTCCCAGGGGAGCGGCGCGACGCGCGTCGCCGACGGCGAGACGGAGAACAGCGCGCTGCACTGGCCGAGGACGACGTCGCCCTCCTCGATCGAGGCGGTCGCGCTGCCGAGGCCCCCCTCGATCGCCACCGTCGAGGAGGGCCATGTCACGAGTTGCGACGCGCTCCGCACTTCGCCGGTCAGCTGGAGGTCGAGCGTTACCGTCGGGAGCGGATGGTCCGGGCCCGTTGTGCGCCGGAGGGCGCCACCGAGCGCGAAGTCGGCCAGCATCGCGATCTCCATGGTCGCGATGCGGTCGCTCGGGGGCGCGAGGGCGAGCGGTCTCGCCGCGCGGCCCGTGCGGTTGTTGGCGACGGCGTGCACGCCGAGCACGCCTCCGAGGACCGGTACGCCGTTCCGCCGGCTGTGGAGGATCGATTCGGCGACGTGGGCGCTGAGCGGGTCGTCGTGGAGTATCAGAGGACCGTAGCCAAGGCTGACCTCGTGCGGTGGCGATCGTCTGGCGACGGACAGTCGTCGGGCTGGGCCGCCAAAGCCGAACCCTGATAGAAGAGATCGGCCACGCCCGCAGGTGCGGGCGCGTTTTCTCGAACGGAACCCGCATGTCCCAGCAGGCAGTGCTCGACCCCAGGCCGGTGGACTACCGCGAGGCGCGGCTGTGCGCGGTCTTCGCCGCCCCCGACGTACGCGCCGCTCTCGGTGTCGGGGCCGGTGAGGTCCTCCGCATCAGCACCGAGCGCGGCCGCAAGGCGCTCTGCAGGCTGGTCGATACGGTCGACGAGCCCGGCGAGGGCTCGATCCGCATCGACCGCTTCACCCGCCAGGCGCTGAAGGCCTATCCGCACGAGAAGGTGACCATCGAGGTCGTGCAGCCCGAGGCCACCGCGGAGCTCGCCCTCGTGCCGGGGATCGACATGAGCCAGCGCTACAACCCGCAGCTCGTCCCGATGTTGAAGCGCGCCCTTACCGAGCAGCGCGTCGCGGTGCGCCCCGGGATGATCCTCTACGTGCGTCTCCCCGACGCCCTCGCCGGCGTGACCTACGACGTGCACTTCGTCCAGGGCGACGAGGGGGTCGTCAACGACGAGACGATCGTCTGGCTGATCCAGGGCGACCACGACCACGACTCGGAGGACCACGTCCACGGCGACGAGCAGATGTCCGAGACCGTGCTCGACACCACCTTCGAGGACGTCGGCGGCCTCGGCGCGCAGATCCGCGAGGTGCGCGAGTTCGTCGAGCTGCCGCTCGTCTTCCCCCAGGTCTACCGCCAGTTAGGCATCAACCCGCCCCGCGGCGTGATCTTCTATGGGGCGCCCGGTACCGGCAAGACGCTCCTCGCCCGCAGCGTCGCGAACGAGATCAACGCCCAGCTCTTCTACATCAACGGCCCCGAGGTGGTCGGCACCTACTCCGGCGAGACCGAGGCCAACCTCCGCAAGATCTTCGCCGAGGCGAGCCTCAGCCCTCCCTCGATCATCTTCATCGACGAGCTCGACGCGATCGCCCCCGTGCGGCGCACCGCGACGAGCCACTCCGACGCACGGTCGGTGACCCAGCTGCTCGCCCTCCTCGACGGGCTGAAGCGCGCCGAGGGGGTGCTCGTGATCGGCACCACCAACCGGGTCGAGGCGATCGACCCGGCGCTGCGGCGGGCGGGGCGCTTCGACCGGGAGATCTACTTCCCGACGCCGCCGGTGGAGGCGCGCGAGCAGATCCTGCGCGTCCTCACGCGCGAGATGCCGCTCGACGACGGGGCGCTCGAGGCACTCCCCGACGTCGCCGAGCGCGCCTACGGCTTCGTCGGCGCCGACCTGATGGAGCTCTCACGCGAGGCCGGGCTGAACGCCCTCCGGCGGAACTCGACACAGTTCGTCGAGTCGCCCTCGCTGGCGTCGTTCCCTCGCCCCGAGGACCTCGTCGTCTTGCGCGAGGACTTCGAGGCCGCCCTCTCCCACGTCCACCCCGCGGCGATGCGCGAGTCGCTGATCACCTTCCCCACGGTCACCTGGGAGGACGTCGGCGGCCTCGCGCACGTGAAGGCCCGCATGCGCGACCTCGTCGAGCGGCCGCTGCAGCACCCCGACCTGTTCGTCCGGGCCGGGTTGTCGAGCAACCTCGGCGTGCTGCTCTACGGCCCCCCGGGCACCGGCAAGACCCTTCTCGCGCAGGCGATCGCCCGCGAGGCGGGGGTGAACTTCCTCCCGGTGCAGGGCCCAGAGCTCTTCTCGCAGTGGCTCGGCGAGTCCGAGGAGAGCGTGCGCCACATCTTCAACGTCGCCCGCCGCGCCTCGCCGTGCATCGTCTTTTTCGACCAGCTGGACGCCGTGCTCCCCAAGCGCAGCGACCTCGAGCACGAGGGGACGCGCGCCCCGCAGCGGGTCGTGAACCAGCTCCTCGCCGAGCTCGACGGCATGGAGCAGCGCAGCCAGGTGATCGTCATCGGGGCGACCAACCGCATCTCGATGGTCGACTCCGCGGCGCTCCGCCCGGGCCGCTTCGGGGTCCACCTCGAGGTCGGCCTCCCCGAGGCCGCGGACCGCGACGAGATCCTCCGCATCCACCTGCGGCGGGCCAACCTCGAGGCGGGGCTCTCGATGGACGAGCTCGTCGCCCACCTCGTGCCGCTCACCGAGGGCCTCGCCGGCGCCGACCTCGCCTTCTTGTGCCAGACGGCGAAGCTCGCGGCGATGGAGGCCGTCGACTTCCTCGACGACGCCCGCGTCGGGATCGGCCACTTCGACGCGCTGATCGCCGAGCTCTCGCCCTCGCCCTGACGGCGCCGGCGCGCCGGGCGCGCACCCGCCCCCGAGGCGCGGGGCGCGTGCGGGGACGGGTGCGGTCTTCGGCCGCCGGGGGCGGCTCGGCAACTACGCCTTGGCCGCTTCGTACTCCGGGGCGTTCTCGAAATAGACGACCCGCGAGTAACCGAGGTGCTTGAAGATCCGGTTCGACGCGGAGACGAGCATCGCCGGCTCGGACTTCGAGGTGTTGAAGCGCTGCAC
>DATLTN010000013.1 GCA_035533595.1 Acidimicrobiales bacterium | reverse complement strand
ATCTCGATCTGGGCATTGAGGCTTCGGAACTCATCTGCTGCCCAGCGGGCCAGGCATCGTGGACGGCGGGATCGATCCTGACCCGGATGCTCACGTTCCGGCGGTCGGCGAGCGGCAGGATTCACGAGAGGCCGGTGCGGCGCAGGGAGCCGACGTAGCTGCCGAAGAACCGTACGAAGCGGGTCTCGCGGTTGCACCGCGCAGAGAGCTCATTCCGGATCCAACGAGGTGGATCGGCGTCCACTCAGAGCGGCAGAGACCGCTATGTCAGCAGTCCCCTGATTTCACGAAATCCGTGGCCTCGAAGGCGCTTCCACGACTCCGCCTCGGTCCGGCCGCCGGGTATCTCGTCGGGCTAGCCGTTGTGCTCACGCGTGGCCGCGGCGTAGCGCGCGGGGTCGCCGTCGAAGGCGTCGGCGCACCCCGCGCCGCAGAAGAACCAGTTCACGCCGTCGAGCCTCCGGATCGCCGACGCGGTCGCCGGATCGACGGTCATCCCGCAGACGGGATCGATTGCCGGAGCCATGTCCCCCTCGCCTTCGTGCTGATCGGCAGGTTCGTGCTCGTCGGTGACCGGTCGTGAGCTCGGGACGAGCGCCACGCCCTCCTCGTCACGGCGCCGTGGCACCGTGACCGAGCGGGGGAACCGGGAGGGGTTCGCTGTGAAGCGCTCACGGCAGTGGTCCGAGCAGAAGTAGAGGGTGTCGTCGCCGGCTCCGATCGAGGCCGGCGCCTGGGCTTGCTCGACCTGCATGCCGCACACCGGGTCGATCGTGTAGCCAGCTCCCCCGCCGAACCGGTGGCGGTGACGCGACAGGTACCAGACGAGCGCGAAGGCGGCGAGGAAGACCAGATCGAGGACGCCGGTGTAGTCCCACGAGAAGTGCTCGACGGCGATGCGCACCGGTCGAGTCGCCGGCACGATGCCCGAGGTCCGGAAGATCCCCTCCGTCGCGAGGCCGGCGATCGACATGACGACCCAGAAGACCGCCAGCATCCGCAGGGCCATCCGCGCCCCGTAGAGCTTGGTGTAGATGAGCAGCAGCGGCATCGTGATCAGGTCGGCGAAGATGAAGCTCACGACGCCCCCGAAGCTGATGCCGCCCTTCCACAGCGCGGCGGCGAGGGGCACGTTGCCGATCGAGCAGACGTAGCTGATGACCGCGATGAGCGGCCCGACGACGACGTTCTCGAGTGTCGTCCCGAAGCCGTGCCCGCGGAGGAACACGTCGTTCCAGAGATGGACCGGGACGAGGACGGCGAGGAAACCGGCGACGGTGTAGCCGATGAGCATCTCGCGCCGCAGCATCGTGAGGTCGGCCATCGTGTAGCTCGCCGCGTCGGACCACCCGGCGAGCGAGCCGAGCCGCTCGCGTGTCGGCCGGCGGTCACCCGACTCCTCGCCGTGGGGGTTCTGCGCGGAGCCGGGGGCACCGACGCGGCGCCTGGCCTCCTCGAGGGCGCGGCCGCGGAAGAAGAGCCCGCCGGCGAGGACGAGGAGGGCGATCATGATCGTGCCGCCGACGAACTCTGCGGCGACGAACTGCCAGCCGATCAGCACGACGAGCACGATGCCGAGTTCGAGGACGAGGTTCGTCGAGGCGAACATGAACACCATCGAGGCGACGAAGTCCGCGCCCTTCTTGAAGAGCGACTTCGCCATCGCGGACGCCGCGTAGGAACACGACGACGAGACCGTTCCGTAGAGCGATGCCCGGAGCACGGCAGCGGGTCGATGGTTGCCGAGGCGGCGCTGCATCGCCTCGCGCGAGACGAACGCCTGGACGGCTCCCGAGAGGCCGAAGCCGAGGACGAGCGCCCAGAGGGTGTCGTAGAACATGAAGAAGGCCTCTTTGAGGCTCCTCCCGATGTCGAGGAGGAGCCCTCCCGTCGAAAGGGCGAGGAGGTGGGGCATCACGAGCGGACGAGTCGCCGGATCGCCTCGTTCGCCTCCTGCACCTTCGCGTCGGCCTCCTCGCCGCCGGCGAGCACGGCGTCGTGGACGCAGTGGGCGAGGTGACCCTCCAAGAGCGCGAGCGCGACCCCCTGCAACGCCCTCGTGGCCGCCGAGATCTGGGTCAGCACGTCGATGCAGTACGCCTCCTCGTCGACCATCCGCCCGAGCCCACGGACCTGCCCTTCGATCCGGCGGAGGCGGGTCTGCAGCGCCGCCTTGTCCTCTGAGTAGCCGACCATTCGCGCCTCCCTCCCCATACCCCCAGGGGGTGTGATGGCGTCAGGCTACCCGGTCGCCTGGACGACTGCGGCGGCCACCGCGCGCGGTGCGCCTCAGCAGGACGACAGGCTGAGGTGAGGTGCTCAGTGCGGACCTGCTGCGTCGGCCCTCGCTTACGGGGACCGCCTACCCGGTGGTCGCGAGCAGCGCGGCGAGGTGCGCCCGGGCTCGAGGAGACCGGCGCGGTGCGCGGCGCTACCGGCTCTCTGCGAGCTGGCGCTTGTCCTCGGCGCTCAGCGGGGGGTCGGGGAGGTCGTGCCACCGTGGCGGGGTCACCCACCTGAGCAGCGAGAGCCCCGGGCGCCTGCACCAGCACGTCGGCTCGCACGCGCAGTGCAGCCGGCGCCCGACGCCGACGGCCTCGGCCAGTCTCGTCAGTACCGCTGCCACCGAGAACAACCCCACGATTGCCACGAAGACCCGTCTCATCGTTGCCGCCTCCCTCCTCCGGTGAAGCATTGTGACCACTGCTGCCCGCAGCGCTCGCCGTGGCACTTCATCCCGCTGCGTCGACCGACCGGGCGCCGCACCCGCGGAGCCACTCGATCACGTCGCTCCTCTCGGTCCCGTGCCCTTGGGCGGCGCCGAGCGCGGTCCCGTGGGCGTAGTCGGGCGCCCCGTTGGGGTCCGCGCCGCGGTTGAGCAGGAGTTCCGCGGCGCGGCGACGGCGCGCAGCCGCCCGGTCGTGACTCGACCGCCAGCCCCGACGCCGCGCCGCGTCTCGGGCCGCCGCGCGCCGGTCAGGGCTTTGCCGCGAGCCCCTCGAACGTGTAGCCCATCGGCTTCGGGCCCCGCATCTGGTAGGTGGCCATGCGCAGCACGTCGAACCCGCCGCGGGTGATCAACGCATCGATCGACCGGTTGAGGTGGCAGCCACCGAAGAGCCGCCGTTGCAGAGGTGTCAGCCGATCCTGCCAGCGGGCCACGTTCGGTTCCGGCGAGCGGCCGTGCTCAGCGAAGTGCAGCTCACCACCGGGACGGAGGACGCGGTGGATCTCTGAGAGCGCGCCCTCGACGTCAGGGATCGTGCACATCGTCCACGTCGTCAGCACGTGGTCGACACTCGCCGACTCGAGCGGCAACGCCTGCCCGTCGAGGCCGACATACTCGACGGTCACCCGGCTCGCCGCGACCCGCCGATTCAGTATGGGGCTCCCCCGCAAAGGCGCGCCGCGTGCCGCCTGTCGACGCGGCGCGCGATCTCCGCCACGCCGGGGCTCGCTCAGTGCCGCGCGGCGCGCTTCGGCGCGTACCCGAGGGCGAGCACGCCGCTGTTGAAGCGAGTGACATCGACGAGCGACAGCTGCGGGGCGCCTTCGACCTCCTGGAAGAGATGCTGGCCCCTGCCGACGGTCACCGGCGCGAGCAGCAGGTGGAACTCGCCGATCAGGTCGGCGGCCACGAGCGCGCCGTTGCCGTACTTCAAGAGGTCGCCGCCCGGCCGGCGCTTGCAGTCGGCGACGAACTCGACGAGGTCACCGAGGATGGAGGTCGCGTTCCACGCGAGCTCGCGCAGCGTCCTCGACGCCACCCACTTGGGGATCGAGTTCATCCGCTCGACGAAGGGGTTCGACACCGTCGTGGGGTAGGCGGCGGACAGCCCCCCGTAGGTCCGGCGGCCGAGCAGGAGGGCGTCGGCGTCACCGAGCAGGCGGCTCGCGTAGCGCGTGTGCTCGTCGTCCAGGTAGGGGAGCGCCCAGTCCCGCGGGGAGCCGATCTCGCCCCCGAGGGAGACGGGCACCACTTCGATGAGCCTGCCCAACGGGCTCCTTGTCGTCCCACCCGCTCCACGCGAGGGTCGGCGATCGCCGTGAAGGCGCGAGAAAACGGCCCGTGTCGGGCCGGCGTCACCACCAGGGCTGGCATCCGCTGTGGCGTCGCTCCAGGGGGCATTCCCCAGCTGGGGCGATTTGAAACGTCATGGAATTTCCTTGCCGAGCGACGCCAAGCGCCTATATTGATGGGTCGCAGGGCTGGCAAAACTATTCAGGGGAGCACATGTCAGCCACCGCCGCGCGCCCGTCTCATCCTGTTGCACCTGATGGTGTCCGATGACCAGCGTCGTGGACCCGCCCGTCGCCCTCTCCCGCGACGAGGCGCCGAAGGCCACGGGCGCGGAGGCGCGCTTCCTCGAAGAGCTGTTGCGGGCGCTCGTCGCCGCCAAGCAGGGCGACGGCCGCGCCCGTCTCTCGACGCGGCGGGCGGGCATCGTCGGTGAGATCTCGCGCGCCTTCAACGACCTCGTCGAGCAGCAGGACCTCTTCACCGACGAGATCTCGCGCATCGCCCGCGTCGTCGGGCGAGAGGGGAGGTCGACCGAGCGGCTGCGCACCAAACGCGCGCTCGGGAACTGGATGGCGGCCGCCGAGGCGACGAACTCGCTGATCGACGACCTCGTCCGGCCGACGACTGAGGTGACGCGCGTCATCTCCGCGGTCGCGGAGGGCGACCTCACCCAGACGATGCTGCTGACCATCGACGGCCGCCCGGCGAGAGGCGACTTCGCCCGCATCGGCACGGTCGTCAACTCGATGGTCGACCAGCTGCGCTCGTTCTCCGCGGAGCTCACGCGCGTCACCCGCGAGGTGGGCACCGAGGGGCACCTCGGCGTGCAGGCGGACATCAAGGGCGTCTTCGGGATCTGGGGCGACCTCACCGACTCGGTGAACTCGATGGCCGCCAACCTCACCGACCAGGTCCGCGACATCGCCGTCGTCACCACTGCCGTGGCCAACGGCGACCTCTCCCAGAAGGTCACGGTCGACGTGCGCGGCGAGATGCTGGACCTGAAACAGACCGTGAACACGATGGTCGACCAGCTCCGCTCCTTCGCGCACGAGGTCACGAGAGTGGCCCGCGAGGTCGGCACCGACGGCCGTCTCGGCGGCCAGGCCGACGTGCAGGGGGTCTCGGGCACCTGGAAGGACCTCACCGACAACGTCAACCAGCTTGCCGGCAACCTCACCGGCCAGGTCCGCAACATCGCGCAGGTGACCAAGGCGGTCGCCCGCGGCGACCTCTCGCAGAAGATCACCGTCGACGCCCGCGGCGAGGTCGCGGAGCTGAAGGACACGATCAACACGATGGTCGACCAGCTCTCGGCCTTCGCCGACGAGGTGACGCGCGTCGCGAAGGAGGTCGGCACCGAGGGAAAGCTCGGCGGCCAGGCCCGCGTCACCGGCGTCGACGGGACCAGGAAGGACCTCACCGACTCGGTGAACTCGATGGCGACGAACCTCACCGACCAGGTGCGGGACATCGCCAGGGTGACCACCGCGGTCGCCAACGGGGACCTCTCCCAGAAGATCCAGGTCGACGTCCAGGGCGAGATCCTCGAGCTGAAACGGACCGTGAACACAATGGTCGACCAGCTCTCCTCCTTCGCCGACGAGGTGACCCGCGTCGCCCGCGAGGTCGGGACCGAGGGCCGCCTCGGCGGCCAGGCCGACGTGCAGGGGGTCTCGGGGACCTGGAAGGACCTCACCGACAACGTCAACCAGCTCGCCGGCAACCTCACCGGCCAGGTGCGCAACATCGCGCACGTCACGACAGCGGTGGCCCGCGGCGACCTCTCCCAGACCATCACGGTCGAGGCGCAGGGCGAGGTCGCGGAGCTGAAGGAGACCATCAACACGATGGTCGACCAGCTCTCGGCCTTCGCCGCCGAGGTGACCCGCGTCGCTCGCGAGGTCGGCACCGAGGGACGCCTCGGAGGCCAGGCGATCGTGCCCGGGGTCTCGGGCACCTGGAAGGATCTCACGGACAACGTCAACCGCCTCGCCGGCAACCTCACCGGCCAGGTGCGCAACATCGCGCACGTCACCACCGCGGTCGCGAAGGGGGACCTCTCCCAGAAGATCACCGTCGAGGCCCAGGGCGAGGTCGCCGAGCTGAAGCAGACCGTGAACACGATGGTCGACCAGCTCTCGGGCTTCGCCGCCGAGGTGACCCGCGTTGCCCGCGAGGTCGGCACCGAGGGCCGCCTCGGAGGCCAGGCCGACGTGCAGGGGGTCTCGGGGACCTGGAAGGACCTCACCGACAACGTCAACCAGCTCGCCGGCAACCTCACCGGGCAGGTGCGCAACATCGCCCAGGTGACGACGGCGGTTGCGAAGGGGGACCTCTCCCAGAAGATCACCGTCGACGCCCGCGGCGAGATCCTCGAGCTGAAGAACACCATCAACACGATGGTCGACCAGCTCTCGGCCTTCGCCGCCGAGGTGACCCGCGTCGCGCGCGAGGTAGGCACCGAGGGGAAGCTCGGCGGCCAGGCGATCGTGCCGGGGGTCTCGGGGACCTGGAAGGACCTCACCGAGAACGTCAACCAGCTTGCCGGCAACCTCACGAGCCAGGTCCGCAACATCGCGCAGGTGACGACGGCGGTCGCGAAGGGGGACCTCTCCCAGAAGATCAGCGTCGAGGTCCGCGGCGAGCTGCTCGAGCTGAAGAACACCATAAACACGATGGTCGACCAGCTCTCGGCCTTCGCCGACGAGGTCACCCGGGTGGCCCGCGAGGTCGGCACCGAGGGCAAACTCGGCGGCCAGGCGGAGGTGAAGGGGGTTTCGGGCACCTGGCGGGACCTCACCACCTCGGTGAACTCGATGGCCGATAACCTCACCGATCAGGTCCGCAACATCGCCCAGGTGACGACGGCGGTCGCCCAGGGCGACCTCTCCCAGAAGATCACCGTCGGCGCCCGCGGCGAGATCCTCGAGCTGAAGAACACCATCAACAAGATGGTCGACCAGCTCTCGGCCTTCGCCGCCGAGGTGACCCGCGTGGCGCGCGAGGTCGGCACCGAGGGGCGCCTCGGTGGCCAGGCGGAGGTGAAGGGGGTCTCCGGCACCTGGGCCGACCTCACCGAGAACGTGAACCAGCTCGCCGACAACCTGACGAGCCAGGTCCGCTCGATCGCCGAGGTCGCGACCGCCGTGACGCGGGGCGACCTGACCCGCCAGGTCACCGTCGAGGCACCGGGAGAGCTCGGCGACCTGAAGGACAACATCAACCAGATGATCGAGAACCTGCGGGAGACGACCACTCAGAACGAGGCGCAGGACTGGCTGAACTCCAATCTCGCGCGCGTGAGCGCGATGCTGCAGGGCCAGCGCAACCTGCGCACCGTCTCGAGGCTCATCATGAGCGAGCTGACGCCCCTCGTCGGTGCGCACTTCGGCGCCTTCTACATGGCGGACCCCTCCGGCGAGGTCGACGAACGACGCCTCCGCTTCGAGCTCCTCGCCGGCTACGGGGCCGAGACCAAGGGGCGGCGACGGGCGGCCTTCGCGATCGGGGAGGGCCTTGTCGGCCAGGCGGCTGTCGAACGCAAGCCGATCGTCTTGGAGAACGCCCCCACCAACACCGTGCGGGTGCGCACCGGGGTGATCGACGCCACGCCGCCGCACATCATCGTGCTGCCGGTGCTCTTCGAGGAGCGGGTGCTCGCCGTCCTCGAGCTCGCCTCGTTCCGCCCCTTCACCGAGGTGAACCGCCAGCTCCTCGGACAGCTCGTCGAGACGGTGGGCGTCGTGCTGAACACGATCCTCGCCACCTCCCGCACCGAGGAGCTTCTCGTGCAGTCCCAGGAGCTCGCCCAGGAGCTGCAGAGCCAGTCGGCAGAGCTGCAGCGCAAGCAGGAGGAGCTGCAGCACACCAACGCCGAGATCGAGCTCGCCCGTGGCGAGCTCGAGGAGCGCGCCGAGCAGCTCGCCTTGAGCTCCAAGTACAAGTCCGAGTTCCTCGCCAACATGTCCCATGAGCTGCGGACACCGCTCAACAGTCTGCTGATCCTCGCGAGGACGCTCGCCGACAACCACGGCGGGGGCCTCTCCGAGCGGGAGATCACCTTCGCCCAGAGCATCTACGAGGCCGGCAACGACCTGCTGAGCCTGATCAACGACATCCTCGACCTCTCGCGGGTGGAGGCAGGCAAGCTCGAAGTGGCGCTCGCCCCGGTGACGCTCGACAATCTCTGCGCCGATCTCGAGCAAGTCTTCCGGCCGATCGCCTCCGAGCGCGACCTCGACTTCTCGATCACGGTCGCCGACGGGGCGCCCCCGACGATGGTCACCGACCAGCAGCGGGTGGAGCAGATCCTGAAGAACCTGCTCTCCAACGCCTGCAAGTTCACCGAGGCGGGCTCGGTCGAGCTGCGCATCGCAGCCAACGCCGAGCGCCCGGAGATGCCGCGGATCGCTTTCGCCGTCCATGACACCGGGATCGGGATCCCCCGCGAGAAACAGCAGCTCATCTTCGAGGCCTTCCAGCAGGCCGACGGGACGACGAGTCGGCGCTACGGCGGGACCGGCCTCGGTCTCTCCATCAGCCGGGAGATCGCCCTGCTGCTCGGGGGCGAGCTACGCGTCGAGAGCTCCCCGGCCAAGGGGAGCGTGTTCACGCTCCTCCTGCCGATCCACGTCGACTCCACCGCCACGGCGGCGGTCGCCGCCACCCCGAAGGTGGAGCGCCGGATGCTCGTGCAGGCGGTCGAGGACTCGACAGACTGGTCCGGGACGAGGGTGATGATCGTCGACGACGACGTGCGCAACCTGTACGCGCTGGCGAGCGCGCTCGAGGGCCAAGGCATCGAGGTGCTCTGCGCGGACAGCGGCCCGCAGGGGCTGAAGGTCCTACAGGCGACGCCCGGCATCGACCTCGTGCTGATGGACATCATGATGCCGGAGATGGACGGCTACCAGGCGATCCGTGTGATCCGCACATTGCCCGGGTGCGCGAGCCTGCCGATCATCGCCGTCACCGCGAAGGCGATGCGCGGCGACCGGGAGGAGAGCCTCGCCGCCGGCGCCTCGGACTACATCACCAAGCCCGTCGACCTCCACGAGCTGCTCGGTCTCATGAGGGTCTGGCTGAACGATGCCGTCTGAGGCTCCGGAACCGCTCGAGACCATCCTCCTCGTCGACGACCGCAAGGACAACCTCCTCGCCCTGCAGGCGGTGCTCGAGCCGCTGTGCCTCGAGATGCAAACCGCCAGCTCGGGGGGCGAGGCATTGCGCTACCTGCTCGACCATGAGGTGGCGGCGATCGTGCTCGACGTGCAGATGCCCGGCCTGGACGGCTTCGAGACGGCCGACCTGCTGCGGGCGCGGGCCGCGACCCGCGGCATCCCCATCATCTTCCTCACCGCGATCTCCCACGACCTCGAGCACCAGCTGCGCGGCTACGACGCGGGCGCCGTCGACTACATCTCCAAGCCGTTCGAGCCGGACCTGCTGCGGGCCAAGGTGCGCGCGCTCGTCGAGATGTCGAGCGCGCTGCGCGCCGCCGGTGCGGCTCGCTCCGCCGCCGAGGTCGCGGCGCGCGAGAGCGAGACGGTGGACGGCGGCGGCTCCTGGACGAGCGCCCCGCGCGCCGAGGTCGGGGCGGCCCCCTTTCTCGAGAGCGTAAGGGTGGTCGATCTCGACGTCGCGGCCGACGGCAGCGCTCCGCGCACTGCCCGGGCCGCGGTCCGCAGCGCCCTCGGGGAGGCGCCCGAACTGCTGGTCGAGGCCGCCGTCCTCCTCGTGAGCGAGCTGGTCACGAACTCGGTGGTGCACGCGCGCTCGGCGGCGACGGTCCGCATCGACCTCGGCCCGACGGTGCTGCGGGGCGAGGTAGCCGATGCCGGGGCCTTCGAGCCCAACCTCCGGGAGGCGACCGTCGAGGACGACTCGGGTCGGGGCCTCGAGATCGTGCGACAGATGGCGGACCGCTGCGGTTGGACGCGTTCGGAGTCCGGGAAGGTCGTCTGGTTCGAGCTGTCCCTCCCCGCGGGCAGGCCGTGACCGGCCTCGTCGACGACCTCGACGTGCTCCCCGAGAGCGAGCGCAGCCGCCTCCTGCAGTCGGCCGCCGACCGCGACCGGCTGGAGCGGGCGCTGCTCATGCTCCCTCGGGCGCTCAGCGACTACACCCCCGAGCACGCCATCGAGGTCTTCGCCGAGGCCGCCTGCGAGATCACCGGCGCGCGCCTCGCGCTCGTCTCACTCCCCGAGAGCGGGCGTGCCGCCGCGCTCTACGGTCCGGACGTGGCGCGCTTCGCCCTCCCCTCGGAGCTGGACTCACTTCCCGACCTCGAGGCGGCGTTCGGCGGCGAGACGGTCTACCTCTCGGACGCGGCACGGATCCGCCCGCTCCTCGGCGAGAGCGCCCTCGGCGACACCCTCGGCAATCGGGAGCTGCGCAGCCTCCTCGCGCTCCCGGTGTGCGGGCGGAGGGGACGGAGCCTCGGGGTGCTCTGCCTCCTTCACCACCGCAGCCGCGCCTTCTCAGAGCGTCAGGCGGCTCTCGGGGCCGCGCTCGCCGCCCACCTCGGCCACACCATCGAGGTCACCGACGCCGTCACCGAGCAGACGAGGATCTCGACCGCGCTCCAGGAGTCGCTGCTCCCGCCGCTCCTCCCGGCGATCCCCGGCCTGGATCTCGCCGCCCGCTACCGACCGAGCGGCCTTGGCAACCTCGTCGGCGGCGACTTCTACGACATCTTTCCGACTGGCGGAGGGCGTTGGAGTATTCTCCTCGGCGACGCGAGCGGCATCGGCCCCGAAGCGGCCGGCCTCGCCGGGATCGCCCGCTACACCGCCCGCGCGCTCGCCGAGTCGGGACAGCCCCCCGCCGAGATGCTGCGGCAGCTCAACCGGGCGGTGCTGCGCGCCGCCCCCGAGGGGCGATTTTGCACGGCGGCCCTCGCCTCGTTCCGACAGGACGGCGTGGGGACGGCCGTCTCGCTCGCCTCGGCGGGCCACCCCCCCGTCTACCTGCAGCGCAGTGGTGGCGCCGTCGAGGCCGCGATGGCCGAGACCGGCACGATCCTCGGCCTCACCGAGGACGCGCCGATCGCGGAGGGGGCGCTGCACCTCGCCCCCGGCGAGGCGCTCGTTTTCTACACCGACGGCGTCATCGAGGCGCGCGACGCACAGGGCCGCTTCTTCGGAGAGGAGTCGCTCTGCGAGACGCTCGCCCTCGCGGCGGGGCGCTCCGCCGAGGGGATCGCGCGGCGCATCGAGCTCGGGGTGCTCGACCACCGCGGGCCGCGCAACAACGACGACCTCGCGATCGTCGTCGCCCGCGTCCCGCCGACGCGCTAGGAGCCGGTCGCCGGCGCGCCGGCGCCTGCTAAAAATGCCGTCGGTAGCAGGGCTGGAGCATCCTCGGCCGCAGGCGTGCGCCGGGCGGCCGAGGTGCGAGCTGCGACCTCGGCCCGCGCACAGAACGCGAGACCGGATCTCGGTGGGGGGACGACCGATGGTGGAAGCGACCTGGGACTACATCATCGTCGGCGCCGGCTCCGCGGGCTGCGTGCTCGCCGACCGCCTGAGCGAGGACCGCAGCACACGGGTGCTGCTCCTCGAGGCCGGCGGCGAGGACCGCAGCCCGTTCATCCGCTTCCCCGCCGGCCTGCTGAAGATCAGGGCGAAGTACAACTGGCGGTACCCGGCGGAGGCGGACCCGACGCGCAAGGGCGCGGAGAACGTCTGGGACGCGGGGCGCGTGATCGGCGGCGGCAGCTCGATCAACGTCACCGCGTGGACGCGCGGCCGGCGGGCGGACTACGACCACTGGGCCGCGCTCGGCTGCGAGGGATGGGACTACCAGAACGTCCTTCCCTACTTCCGGCGCAGCGAGACCTTCGCGGGCGGGGCGAGCGACTACCGCGGGGACCACGGCCCGCAGCACGTCAGCTACTCGGGGATCGACCACCCGATCAACGATGCCTTCATCGAGGCGGCGGAGCAGTGGGGGCTGCCGTACGCCCACGACCTGAACGGTGCGGCGCAGGAGGGGGTCGGCCGCGCCCAGGTCTCCCAGCGCCGGGGGCTGCGGAGCAGCACGGCGCGCTCGTATCTCGCCGAGGCGCGCCGCCGCCGCAACCTGACGCTCCGCAAGCACGCACTCGTCACGCGGGTGCTGATCGAACAGAACCGGGCGACGGGGGTCGAGTACCGCGTCGGCGGGGCGTTGAAGCAGGCCACGGCGCGCGAGGTGCTCCTCTGCGCGGGCACGATCGGGTCGCCGAAGGTCCTCATGCTCTCCGGCATCGGGCCCGAGAAGCACCTCCGCGACGTCGGCCTTGAGGTCGTCGTCGACAGCCCGGGGGTGGGAGCCAACCTCCAGGAGCACGCCGTCGTCGGCTTTACCTACCTCGTGAACCGCCCGACACTCAACATGGAGCTGAACGCGCGCGGCGTCGTCCACCACGGCCTGCAGTTCCTACTGCACGGTCGCGGCGGCGCCACCGCCTCCGGCTCTACGGCGCTGCTGTTCACGCGCTTTCCGGGCAGCGAGGCCGCCGCCGAGGGGGCGCGTCGCCCCGATCTCGAGATCACCTTCCGCCCGCTCGCGGTGAGCCGCAACCGGCCGCTCAAAGGACCGATCCCCCCCGAGGTCGACGGGATCACCGACATGAAGCCGGAGAAGATCCCCGCGGTGCAGACGAGCGTCTGGCTCTGCCATCCCCGCGCCCGCGGCGTCGTCTCCCTGCGCTCCCAGCGCCCCGAGGACCCACCGCGCATCGAGCACCAGATGCTCTCCGAGCAGGTCGACATCGACGGCCTCGTGAAGGGGTGTCGCGTCGCCCGCGAGATCTTCGGCCAGGACGCGCTGCGCCCCTACGTCGTCGCGGAGCTCGTGCCGGGCTCTTCGGCCGCGGCCGATGAGGAGCTCGCCGACTACATCCGTGGCGCGGCGCGCGGCGGGCACCACTACGTCGGGACCTGCAAGATGGGCGCCGTCACCGACGGCGACGCCGTCGTCGACCCGGAGCTGCGGGTGAAGGGCGTCGCCGGGCTGCGGGTGGTGGACGCCTCGGTGATCCCCGAGCTCATCTCCGGGCACACGAACGCGCCGGTGATCATGATCGCGGAGCGCGCCGCGGACCTGATCCGCAGCGCGGCCGTCGCGTCGCCGGCCGCCCGGCGCAGCTGACCCCCGCCCTCAGGGGCTGAGCGTCGGCGGGAGGACGACGATCCGCACGAGGCCCGTCACCGCCCGGTAGTGGGTGAGGTCGGCAGGTTGGAAGCGCACCGCGATCGGGTGGATGCCGGGGCCGAAGGCGGTCCCGCGCGGCGGGAAGTACGTGAAACGCCCTGCCACGGAGGCGACGGCATCGAGCTGCACGGCGGAGAGGGGCGTGCCGGCGGCGATCGGTGCCGGCCGCTGCCAGGTGAGCCTTGCCTGCAGCCGGTCGACGACGACCTGTTGGGTCGCCTGCACCACGACGAAGCTCGTGGCGTCGCGCGGGTGGAATGCGACGGTCACGACGTGCGTGCCCGGCGCGAGTAGGGCGCCGCGGGGGAGGGAGTAGCGCAGCACCCCCGGCACTGAGGCACGGGCGTCGAGCTGCGTCGCGGAGAGGCGCCTGCCGTAGGGGATCGACGCCGGCCGCGGCCAGGTGATCTCGGGGGTGAGGATGCCGAAGGTGACGACGTCGAGGACGTTGATGCTCTCGCTGAGGCAGGGCTTGTCAAGCGTGCAGGCGCTGCTCAGCACGGTCGCCTGCGCGCGCGCCGGGCTCACGTGACGAGCCGTCGCCTTCGCGTCGTAGAGCGTCGCCGGGGCGTTGTTCAGCACGTGGCTGCAGTCCGAGATCTGGAGGCGGTACCCGGCGCGAGCGAGGTTGGAGATGAAGTAGGTGCCGTTCGTCGTGGTGAGCACCGGCGTGAGTGCGGTGTTGCCGCGCAGGGGGGTGACGCAGACACTCGCGACACGGCGCTGCAGCGGGTCGACGACCACCCCGCGGATCGACACCGTGGGCTGGGGGAGCCTGAAGGCCGAGACCGGCAGGCCGGAGACCTCACTCGCGTACACCTGCTCGTTCCAGGAGCGTTGCCCGAAGCCGGTCCAGTTCGACTCAGCGAGCGCGAGGCCGAGGGCCGGGATCGTCGACCTGCGATCGGCGAGCGCGCTGAGGATCGGCCGGTCGAACCCCTGTTGCAGCGTGGCGATCGTCGCCTTGAACCCCACCAGCAACGACGGATAGGTCTTCACCCCGGCGGCGTTGTAGAGGTTGGCGCCGCGAGCCCGCATCTCGGTATCGAGCGGGTTGTTGGCGTTGCCGTGGTCGAAGGTCCCCTCGACCTTCGACCACTGGGCGAGGAACTGCACCCGCGGTGCGCTCGGGCCGACCGCGGGGGCACCGAGCTGCTCGAGGAACTTCATCGCCCACTGCCGCAGCCCGAGCGGAGCCGCGGTGGTCTGTTGCGCGCTGAGCGCGAGGCCGAAGGCGAGCGACGCGAGGAGCACCGTCAGCACGGCGAGGTGCCGGGGCGCGGTTCCTCCACCGCGGCGCGGCGAGGGGAGGACGACGGTGCGAAGGGTCAACAGGGGGTTCTTTCCCCGTTTGACCTCGGCGTCCACATCGCGCCCGCCCGCTGCCGTTCCCGCAGGGCGGCCCGACACTGCGGGCGCTGGAACCGATCCCTTGCGAGGAGGCGACCGGCCGGATAACATACAACTGTATGGTTGTAGGTATGAGCCTCTCGGACAGCGAGGTCGACCGCGTCTTCCAGGCGCTCGCCGACCGGACGCGCCGGGACCTCCTCGGGCGGGCGATCGAGCGGGAGCAGTCGGTCTCCTCGCTCGCCCGTTACTACGTGATGAGCTTCGCCGCGGTGCAAAAGCACGTCTCGGTGCTCGAGCGAGCGGCGCTCGTCACCAAGGAGCGGCGCGGGAGAGAGCAGATCGTGAAGGCGAACGGCCCGACGATCGCGAAGGCGATCGCGCTCCTCGACCAGTACGAGCAACTCTGGATCGACCGCGCCCAGCGGATCGCCACCGTCCTCGCGACGCCGGATGAACAAGGAGAACAGGCATGACCGTGATCAGCACGCACAAGGACCCCGAGCACCTCTCACTCACGCTCGTCGCCGAGTTCGCTTCGACGCCCGAGCGCGTCTGGGCCGTGTGGGAGGACCCCCGCAAGCTCGAGCAGTGGTGGGGCCCTCCCGGGTGGCCGGCGACGTTCACCCGCCACGACTTCGTGGTCGACGGCGAGTCGCGCTACCACCTCACCGGGCCGGCGGGCGAGAAGCACTGGGGCTTTTGGCGGATGCACGTGATCGACAAGCCGGTGCGGATCGACTTCGCCAACGGCCTCGCCGGCGCAGACGGCGAGCCGATCCCGGAGATGGCGCCGATGGCCGGCGCGGTGACCTTCGAGGAGACGGGCGACGGGACAAGGATGACGACCGTGACCCAGTTCGTCGACCTCGCCCGGATGGAGGAGATGATCTCGATGGGGATCGCCGAGGGTATGGCGCAGGCGATCGGGCAGGTGGACGCGCTGCTCGCCTCGACGACCGTGTGACCCGGGAGCCGGTCCCCCGAGCCAAAAATTCCTGTAACCGTTGTCACGAAGGAGCCTGAGATCGTGGCCGCGCAGCCGCCACCGTGGCCGAAGCAGGGGCCCGCGCCCTATTTTCCGTTTAAAGGCCGCGCGGAGAGGCCCGTCTCTTAGCCTGGCGCGATGACCGCGCCGACTCCCATCCAGATCAAAGTGAGCCTTGGTGGAGCCCACCCGCCGATCTGGCGCCGACTCGTCGTCGCCGGCGACACCTCGCTCGATCTCTTCCACGTCGTCCTTCAGGTGGCCATGGGCTGGGAAGACGCACATCTCCACTGCTTCAGGATTGCCGGCGTCCGCTACGGACCCGCCGACGACGACTTCGGCGACGACGTAGACGAGGCGACCGTCACGATCGCCGAAACGCTCGGGGCCCACGGCCGCGGCGAGTACCTCTACGACTTCGGCGACTCCTGGGAGCACGAGCTGCTCGTCGAGAAGGCGACCGAGCCGGTCGAGCTCGACGGCCTCGCCACCTGCCTCGGTGGCAAGGGTGCCTGTCCACCTGAGGACTGCGGCGGGATCTGGGGCTACGCGCAGATGCTGGAAGTGCTCGCGGATCCGACGCACGAGGACCATGAGGACGCCGTCGAATGGCTCGGTGACGAGTTCGACCCCGACGCCTTCGATCTCGCGGCGATCAACGCCAGGTTCGCGAGGGCTCGCTCACAAGATCACTGACCATCCACCGGTCGCGGTGTTGTCCCGACTGTGCTGTCGGGACAACACC
>DATLTN010000012.1 GCA_035533595.1 Acidimicrobiales bacterium | reverse complement strand
CAGCCGTGCCGCCGTGCGTGATCTTGAACTTCGCCATGCGAGTTCGCTCCTTTGTCAGCGCGATGTCAGCGCAACGCTACGCGGAGCCTCGTTTCGACGCTCGGGAAACTCGGCAGACTCGACGCTGAGACTCCCTGAACTGGGTAATCTCGGCAGACTCGCTGCGCCTTCTAGGAGTCGGCGGATTTGCAACCAGGGGGTCAGGGGTTCGAATCCCCTCAGCTCCACGCACACGAACGGCCACCGAGCGGGCACCAGCTGGTCGCCGCGATCGTCCGGAGGAGGAGCACGTGACCCGCGCCGTCGTCGCTTTCGGGACCGACCTCGCACTCGAGGTCCGAGAGATCGAGCCCTCGCCCATGGGCGACGAGGACGTGCGCGTGCGCATGGTCGCCGCGGGGATCTGCCACAGCGACCTGTCGATGACGAACGGGACGCTGCCGAGCGAGTTCCCCGTCGTCCTCGGCCACGAAGGCGCGGGCGAGATCGTCGAGGTCGGCGCCGCGGTGCGCGGGCTCGCCCCCGGTCAGCACGTCGTCTTGAACTGGTCGCCGCCCTGCCGCACCTGCTACTTCTGCCAGCACGGCGAGCCGTGGCTCTGTGAGCAGAACGCCGGGGTCGCGAGCCGCGACCGCGGTGCCCGCCTCGACGGACAAGCGTTGCACGCCACGCTCGGCCTCGGGGCCTTCGCCGAGGAGGTCGTCCTCCCCCGCTCGGCGGTGATCCCGGTACCCGACGAGCTCCCCCTCGCCGAGGCGGCGCTCCTCGGCTGCGCGCTCCTCACCGGGGTGGGCGCCGTGCGCCGTACCGCCGGCGTGCGGGCCGGCGAGTCCGTCGCCGTCATCGGCCTCGGTGGGGTGGGCCTCTCCGCTCTCGCCGGGGCGCGCCTCGCCGGCGCCGCACCGCTGATCGCGATCGACCGCTCACCCGAAAAGGAGTCACTGGCGCGTGCCGAGGGGGCCGACGAGTTCCTCGTCTCCTCCGACGAGCTCGCCCGAGAGCTGCGCGCCCTCACCGGCGGGCGCGGCCCGGACCACGTCTTCGATTGCGTCGGCAGCGCGGCGACGATCCGCACCGCCTGGTCGGCGACGCGCCGCGGCGGCGCGACGACGGTCGTCGGCGTCGGACCGCGGACCGAGAGCGTGAGCTTCAACCCCCTCGAGATCTTCCACTTCGCGCGCCGTCTCACCTCCTCGGTCTTCGGCTCGAGCGACCCCGAGCACGACCTGCCGGAGCTCGTCGAGGCGATCCTCGGGGGCGCCCTCGACCCCGCCAGCCTGGTCACGCACCGCTGCGGCCTGGACGGGGTCGCCGAGGCCTTCGCGCGGATGGAGCGGGGCGTCGGGGGGCGGACGCTGATCGTCTTCTGATTCCCGATCGGAGCCGCCCGACGGGTCGCGCTCCGTTGCCGCTTGGATAGTCTC
Source organism: Acidimicrobiales bacterium (assembly GCA_035533595.1). Taxonomy (NCBI): domain Bacteria; kingdom Bacillati; phylum Actinomycetota; class Acidimicrobiia; order Acidimicrobiales; species Acidimicrobiales bacterium. Next base: position 20,222 of record DATLTN010000012.1, on the reverse strand, counting down.
GGCGGACCCGGCCGACCGGCCTCGACGAAGATCGGAGCCGCTCCGTGAGCATGTTGGACGAGTTCGTCGGCGCCCTGCTCGCCGTCGGCGACGCACCCCTCCCCGATGACGTCGCCCATGAGACGCGGCGCTGTCTGCTGAACGTCCTCGGCACCACGATCGGCGCCAGCCGCGCCGCCGAGGTCGACGCGATGGTCGGCTGCGCGCTCGAGTGCGGCGGCGCCGAGCTCGCCCCCCCCGGGCGGGCCGAGGCGCTCGACCGCCTCTTCGCGGCGACGGTGATCGGCTTCTGCGGCCACTTCGACGACTACGACGACACCCACCTCGAGACCGTGATCCACCCCGGGGCGGCGACCCTCGGTGCGCTCTACCCGCTCGCAGTGCTGGCGGGGAGCGACGGCACGAGCGCGTTGAAGGCGATGGCGCTCGGCGTGGAGAGCCAGCTGCGCGTCGGGATCGCGATGTCCCCCTCCCACTACGACCTCGGCTGGCACATCACGGGGACCTGCGGCGTGGTCGGCGCCGCGGTCGCCGCGGGGGTCCTCCTCGGGGCCGACCTCGCCGCGCAGGCCGCCGCGATCGAGCTCGCGGTGAACGCGGCCGTCGGCCACCGTGAGGCCTTCGGCACGCCGGTCAAGCCCTTCCACGCCGGCAAGGCGGCCGCCAACGGCCTGCTCGCGGCGTTGCTGGTGGCGGCCGGCGCCGAGGGCTCGCCGGGCGTGCTCGAGCGCGAGGGGGGCTACTTCCACGCGCTGAGTGACCTCTGGTCCGCAGAGGTCCTCTCGCCCGCCGACGTCGAGCGGCGCTGGGCGCTGCTCGACAACACCTACAAGCCCTTCCCCTGCGGGATCGTGGCCCACCCGGCGATCGAGGCCGCGATCGGCCTGCACGAGCTCCTCGGTCCGGAGCCCGACGGCGAGGTGGCCGCGGTGCGCGTCGACTGCAACCCGCTCGTCGTCGAGCTGATGGGGCGGCCGAGCGCCGCGACCGGCCTCGAGGCGCGCTTCTGCGCGTTGCACGGGGTCGCCTGTGGGCTCCTCTTCGGCAGGGCCGGCCTCGCCGAGTTCTCAGACGCCCTGGCGTCGGACCCGGTCGTCGACGCGCTGCGCCGGCGGGCCACGCTCGCCCCCGACGAGGCCGTCGGGCGGGAATCGGCGCGGGTCACCGTGACCCTCGCCGGCGGCGCCGAGCGCTCCGTCGAGGTCGCGGTCGCCTCCGGTTCGAGTGGGAGGCCCCTCACCGACCAACAGCTCCTCGACAAGTTCACCGCCCTCGTGGAGCCGGTGCTCCCGGGGCGCGCGGCGCGCCTCGCCGACGCGGCGATGGCGCTCGGGAAGGGGAGCACGATCAGTGATCTGCAGGCGGTGATGGCGTGAGCGGGCCCTCGAGCGAGCGCCTCGCCGAGGCGGTGAGCGCCCAGCGGCCGGAGACGATCCCCGCGGCGGCCCGCGAGCGTGCCGTCGCGCTGCTCGCCGGGGCGTTGGCCGCCGGCGCCGCGGCCCCGCCCCCGCTCGCCGCCGTGCTGAACTCGCTCGGCTCACCGCCCCGCTGCTCGATCTGGTCCTCGGGTGAGGCGACGGGGGCGACCTACGCCGCCTACCTGAACGCCGCCGCGCTGCTCGGCAGCGGCGCTCCCTTCGACGCGCGCCTCGCGGCGGCGATCGTCGCCCCCGCCTGTGTCGCGGCGGCCGAGCTCGCCGAGGTGCCCGGCAGCGACCTGCTCTGCGGCGTCGCCGTCGGGATCGAGGTCGCGCTGCAGCTCGCGGAGGCGCTCGGCACCCGCCACGAGGAGCGCGGCTTCTCGCTCCTCGGGAGCGCCGGGCGCGTCGGCGCGGCCCTCGGCGCGGCCCGCACGCTCTCGCTGTCGCCGGCCGCGGTGCTCGCGACGACCGGCTTCGCCGCCACGCAGGCGGCGGGGCCGCTGCGCGGCGCGGGGACAGCGGCGCGCGCCCTCCTCGGCGGCAAGGCCGCCGCCGACGCGCTCGAGGCGGCGCTCTACTGCCGCGCCGGCCTGATCGGCCCCCGCGAGCCGCTCGAGGGGCGGCGGGGCCTGTTCGCGCTCGAGCTCGCCGGCGACGCGTCGGCGATCGACGGCGCCCTCGGGGAGCGCTGGCTGCTCTCGGCCGCCGCGGCAGCCGACGCCCCCGCGCCGGTCGCTGCCGCCGCGGCCGAGCTCCTCGTCGGCGGCAGCCTCGCGACGCTGCTCGCCCGCGCGCAGGGTTGAGCTTCCCCTTCTGTCGCCGGGGCCGAGCGCGCCCCGGCAGGCTCTTCCTCGCGTCGCTGCTCCTCGCGGCGCCCGCCGCCCTCGCTCCACCGGCGGGGGCGGCGCCCGCCCCGCTCACCCTCACCACGGCGGGACTCCCGGGCGGGGTCGTCGGCGCGACCTACGTCGCGGTACTCGCCGCCTCGGGGGGCACGCCCCCCTACAGCTGGTCGGTGGCGAGCGGCCCGCTGCCGAGCGGCCTCCTCCTCACCTCGGCCGGGGTCCTCGCCGGCGTCCCCGGCGCCGCCGGAGCCGCGGGGATCGCCGTCCGGGTGACCGACGCGAGCGGCGCGACGACCGTCAGGAACCTCACCTTCAGCGCCGTCGCACCACCGCCGCCCCCCGAGGCGCTGTTCGGCGTGAGCCAGGCGGGGGCGCTCGTGGTCGCCGGCTCCTCGCCGCTCGCGAGCGGCCCCGCGGCACCGGGTGCGCCGGTCGTCGGCCTCGCTGCCACCCCCTCCGGGTCCGGCGTGTGGGCGGCGACGGCGGAGGGCCGGGTGCTCGGCGTCGGGGTGGCGAGCTTGGGCTCGGTCGCCGCGGCGCGCCTTCGCGGGAGGATCGTGGCCATCGCCGCGCTGCCCGACGGCGCCGGCTACTACCTCCTCTCCTCGCGCGGCCACGTCTACGCCTTCGGCGTCGCCCGCGGCCACGGCACCGTCGCGCGAGGGGCGCGGGCGGTCGGCATCGCCGTCCCGACGAACGGCCACGGCTACCTCGTCGCCTGCGCCGACGGCAGGGTCTTCGCCTTCGGCGGCGCGCGCAACAGCGGCGGCGTCGTCCGCCGCCACCGCGCCGGGGCGATCGTCGGCATCGCCACGCTGCCGGGCGGCGGCTACCTGCTCGTCTCGGCGCGGGGACGGATCTTCCGCTTCGGCGCGGCGGTCACCGTCGTCCTCCCGAGCCCTCGACCCACCTCGGCGGTCGCGATCGCCGCCGCGCCCGTCGGTCGCGGCTACTACGTCGTCGCCGCCGACGGGAGCGTCTTCGCGGCGGGGAGTGCGCGCCAGCTCGGGAGCCTCGGCGCCGCCGCGCCGCTCGCCGCCGTCGCCGCCGCGGCGTAGGGCCCTCAGGCCGCGGGGATCGCCCGCCGCCGGGCGCGCAGCTCGTCGAGGACCTCGTCGGGCACGGCGAGGTCACCGAGCCCGCTGCCGATCATGAGGCCGGGCTTGTAGGCGCCGTGGAAGTCCGAGCCGCCCGTCGCGACGAGGCCGTAGCGGCGCGCGAGGGCGGCGAGGGCGGCGCGCTCGTCGGGGAGGTAGCGGCCGTAGAGGCACTCGATCCCCCCGAGGCCGACTCCGGCGAGGTGCTCGACGAGCTGGTCGAGAGCGGGCGCGGCGAGCTCGAGGGAGTGCGGGTGGGCGAGGACCGCCACCCCACCGGCCTCGACGGTGAGGCGGATTGCCTCCTCCACCTCGGCGTCGGCGCGCGCCACGTAGGCGACCCCGCCCTTTTTCAAATAGCGGTCGAAGGCGTCCTCGATGCTCTCGGCGTGGCCGCGGCGGACGAGCACGGCGGCGAAGTGCGGTCGCCCGACGACCTCGCTCCCCGCCTGGGCGGCGACCTCGTCCGCGTCGAGGGGCATCCCCAGCTCGGCGAGGCGCGCGAGGAGGCGCACGTTGCGGCCGGCCCGGTCCTCGCGAAGGCGCGCCAGCTCGTCGTTGAAGGCTCCGGCGGCGCGGTCGACGAAGTAGCAGAGGAGGTGCATCCCCCCCGGCTCGAAGGCACAGGAGACCTCACAGCCGGGGACGAACTCGAGGCCGAGCTCGCGGGCGCGCTGCGCCGCCTCCTCGAGGCCGGCGACATTGTCGTGGTCGGTGAGGGCCACCGCACCGAGCCCGGCGGCGGCGGCGAGCTCCATCACCCGCGCCGGGGAGTCCGAGCCGTCCGAACAGGTCGAGTGGCTGTGCAGGTCGATCACCGCGCTGAGCGTAACGAGCGGCCCGGCAACGACCCGGCCGGCGGCCCCGAGCTGTCACAATGGGACCGTGCGCGATGCCTGTGGCGTCTTCGGTGTCTACGCCCCCGGCATCGAGGTCTCCCAGCTGATCTTTGACGGCCTCTTCGCGCTGCAGCACCGCGGCCAGGAGTCGGCCGGGATGGCGGTGAGCGACGATGAGGAGATCTTCGTCTCCAAGGACATGGGCCTCGTCACCTCGGCCTTCGACGCCCGCAAGCTCGCCGCCCTGCAGGGGAGCCTCGGCATCGGCCACGTCCGCTACTCGACCCAAGGCGAGAGCACCTGGCAGAACGCGCAGCCCGTCTACCGGGCGAACGGCCGCGCCGGCTTCGCCCTCGGCCACAACGGCAACCTCACCAACGTCGCCGCCCTCGAGGTCGAGGAGGGGATGCTGGCCGGGGTGATGACCTCGGACAGCGACCTCATCGCCGAGCTCGTGGCCAAGGAGTTCGACGGCGACGAGGACGCTCCTTCGGACGCCCTCGAGACGGCGCTCGTGAAGGTCCTCCCCCGCCTCGAGGGGGCCTTCTCGCTCGCCCTCCTCGACGCCCAGCACGTGATCGGCGTGCGTGACCCGAACGGCTACCGGCCGCTCTGCCTCGGCCGCCTCGAGGGAACCGACGGCGGCTTCGTGATCGCCTCGGAGAGCCCCGCCCTCGACATCGTCGGGGCGAGCTTCGTGCGCGAGATCCAGCCCGGTGAGATGGTCGTGATCGACGGCGACGGGGTGCGCTCGTCGTTCCCCTTCCCCGAGGTGCGCGTCGAGTCGCACCTGTGCATCTTCGAGTTCGTCTACTTCGCCCGTCCCGACTCGCGGCTGTTCGGCAAGGAGGTGCACGCCGCCCGCCGTCGCATGGGCGCGCAGCTCGCCGCGGAGTCACCCGTCGAGGCGGACCTCGTGATGGGGGTGCCGGACTCGGGGGTCCCCGCCGCCGAGGGCTTCGCAGAGCGCAGTGGCATCCCCTTCGGCCACGGCCTCGTGAAGAACCGCTACATCGGGCGGACCTTCATCGCGCCGACGGTGCAGGCCCGCCTCGACGCGGTGCGCCGCAAGTTCAACCCGCTGCCGGAGAGCATCGCCGGAAAGCGCCTTGTCGTCGTCGACGACTCGATCGTGCGAGGCCCGACGGCGAGCCAGCTGGTGCGGATGCTCCGGGAGGCGGGGGCCGCCGAGGTCCACCTCCGCATCTCCTCGCCACCGTTCGCGTGGCCCTGCTTCTACGGGATCGACACCCCCGACCGCGGCGAGCTGCTCGCCGCGCAGGTGCCCGTCGAGGAGATCGCCGCCTACCTCGGTGCCGACTCGGTCGCATACCTCTCCCTCGACGGGCTGCACCGGGCGATCGGCGTGGAGCGGGGCTTCTGCTCGGCCTGTCTCACCGGCGAGTACCCGACCCCGGTGACGCTGCGAGAGAAGGTCCCGAGCCGCACCTAAATTTAGGCGCTCTCCCCGGCCCGCTGGCCGAGGAGAGCGAGCAGCTCGCGCTCGCGGTCGTAGCTGAGGAGCTCGTGGGCCGCCGCGAGGGGGAGCCAGCGCAGCTCGTCGACCTCGTCGTTCACCGCGAAGGCACCGCCGAGCAGCCGCATCAAGAAGAAGGCGACCCGCTTCTCCCGGTGGTGGTTGTCGCGGTACTCCGAGAGGCCGAGCAGCACCGAGAGCTCGCACTCGAAGCCGGTCTCCTCGAGGACCTCGCGCCGCGCACACTCCTCGTCGCTCTCCCCGGGCTCGTTCTTCCCTTTCGGGAGCGACCAGTCGCCGTGCGCGGGGCGGTGCACGACCGCGACCTCGAGGCCCTCGGTGCCCTCGCGGAGCACGACGCCCCCGGCGGCGCGCACGAGGTCGCGTCGTGTGCGTTCGGCGTGTGTCACTGCCCGAGGGTACCGCCCGCCCCCCGCCGGGAGCCGGCTTCTCCCGGGGCCAGTAGCGTGGACAGCCGTGCCTCCCGCAGAAACCCTCCTTCCCGGGGAGGTCGAGTGGCAGTTCGACGCCCTCGACCTGCGGCCGGTGGAGCGCTTCATCGCCCGCGTGCAGGGGCTGCACTCCCCCGCGCGGCCGGGCCTCGAGCTCGCCGCCCGCCCCGCGAAGCGTCTCGCCGACTGCTACCTCGACAGCGCCGACTGGCGGATCGGTCGCGCCGGGCGCGTGCTGCGCGTGCGGCACTCGGGGCGCAGCTTTGTGGCGACGCTGAAGGACCTCGTCGACTCCAAGGACGGCCTACGGAGCCGCATCGAGATCGAGGAGCCCCTCGCAGCCGGCGCCCTCCCCGCAACCGGCGACGGGCCGGTGACGTCGCGGGTGCGCGCCCTCGCCGGTTCGGCGCGGCTCCTCCCCGTCCTCGAGGTGCGCACGCGACGGCGCCCCTTCATCTTGTCCCGCGCCGGCGTCGAGCTCGGCGAGCTCGTCCTCGACGAGACGGCGATCACCGCCCCGACGCTGCGCCGGCCGCTCCGTCTACGGCGGGTGGAGCTCGAAGTGCTCGGCGCGGCGACGAGTGAGCTCGAGCCCTTCGTCGTGGCGCTGCGCGAGGAGTGCGGGCTGCAGCCCGCGGCGCTCTCGAAGTTCGAGGCGGGACTGCTCGCCGCGGGGCTCGAGATCCCGACCCCGGCCGAGCTGCCGGCCATCGCGGTGACGCCGGAGTCGACCCTCGGCGAGCTCGCGTTCGCGGCGCTGCGCGCCGACACCAACGAGGTGCTCCGCCGCGAGCCGGGCACCCGGCTCGGGGAGGACCCCGAGGAGCTGCATCGCATGCGGGTCGCGACGCGGCGGCTGCGCGCCGCGCTGAAGCTCTTCGCCGAGGCCCTCCCGGTGCGCGCCGCCCACCTCGAGGAGGAGATCGGCTGGCTCGCCGCGGAGCTCGGTGTCGTGCGCGACCTCGACGTGCAGCTGGAGCAACTCGCCGAGTGGAGCGCCGAGGCCGCGCCTGCGGACGAGGAGGGCCTCGCCGAGCTCGCCGCGGCCCTCGAGGAGGCGCGCCTCGGTGCCCGCACGGGGCTGCTCCGCTCCCTCGACAGCCGCCGCTACCAGCGCCTCGTCGCGGGGCTGCGGCAGATGCTCGCCGCCGCGCCGCCGCGGCGCTCGGCGCGGGCGCGCACCGCGTGTGCGGTCGGCCTCCCCGAGCTACTCGGCGGTCGCCAGCTGGCGGCGCGCAAGGCCGCTCGCCGTGCCCGCAAGAGCGGGGCCGCCGAGGACTTCCACCGGCTGCGCATCCGGGTGAAGCGGCTCCGCTACGCGCTCGAGTTCTCGGCCCGCAGCTACGGCTCGCTCCCCAAGCGCTACACCCGTGAGCTGGTCGGCCTCCAGGACGAGCTCGGCGCGATGCAGGACGCCGTGACTGCCGCCGAGCGCCTCCGCGAGGCGGCGCTGTCGGGGACGGGCGCCCTCTCGCTCGGCGCGGTCTTCGCCATCGGCGGCCTCGCCGAACGCTACCGCCACGAGGCCGAGCGCCTCCGCGCGCTCGTCGGCGAGGAGGCACGGGCGGTGGACGGCGGCCACTGGAAGCGCCTCGCCACCGCCCTTGAGCGGCGGCGCAACGATGCGCTGGCGGCGATCGAGGCGGCTCACCCGGCGCCGCGCCCGAGGGCCCCGCGACGCCCCGCACCCCTCGCCCGCCTCGCGCTCCTCCCGCCGAGCGCCGAGCTCCCCCCCGAGGCCGGCCAGGGGGGCGTGCCACTCCCCAGTTGAGCGGCCGCCGGCGCCCGGTTTGCGGCACCCCGCCCCGGGCCCTGATGCTGGCGCGGTGACTTCTGAGCGCTACACCCACGGCCACCACGAGAGCGTGCTGCGCGGCCACCGCTGGCGGACCGTCGAGAACTCCGCCGCCTACCTGCTCGCCGACCTCGCGCCCGGCCAGGCGCTCCTCGACGTCGGCTGCGGCCCGGGGACGATCACCGTCGGCCTCGCGGCGCTTGTCGCCCCCGGGGAGGTCGTCGGCCTCGACCGCTCGCCCGAGGTCGTCGCCGAGGCGCGCGCCGCGGCTGGCGCGGCGGGCGCCCCGGCGGTGCGCTTCGCGGAGGGCGACGTCTCCCGCCTCGACTTTCCCGACGGCGCCTTCGACGTCGTGCACGCCCACCAGCTCCTGCAGCACCTCGCCGACCCGGTGGCGGCGCTCGTCGAGATGCGGCGGGTCTGCCGCCCGGGCGGTCTGGTGGCGGCGCGCGACGCCGACTACGGCGCGATGACCTGGTACCCGCGCCTCCCCGAGCTCGACCGCTGGCGGGAGATCTACGAGGCGCTGGCGCGTGGCAACGGGGGAGAGCCCGACGCCGGGAGGGTGCTCCACGCCTGGGCGCGGCGCGCCGGCTTCACCTCGGTCGAGGCGACGGCGAGCGCCTGGCTCTTCCAGCGCGAGGAGGATCGCGCCTACTGGGGGGGGCAGTGGGCCGAGCGGGTCGTGCACTCGAGCTTTTCCGCGCAGGCCCTCGAGCGGGGGCTCGCGGACCGCGCCGGGATCGAGGCGATCGCCGCCGCCTGGCGGCGCTGGGCGGAGGACCCCGACGGCTGGTTCACGGTCCTGCACGGGGAGGTGCGCGCCCGCCCCTGACCTCAAGTCGGGGCGCTGTTCTGCCGTTAGGTACTAGGAGAGGAGTGGGCATGACCACCGAGCAGTGGCCGCCGCGGCGGTCGAGCGAGATCGGCGTGGTGAACGGCGCCGAGTTCCGCGTCATCGCGGGCCACGAGCTGCGCCGCTCGATCCGCGACGGTCGCTGCCTCTCGATCCTGTGGATGAGCGTCGACCATCGCGGGCCGGTCGCCCTCGAGGCCGCCGTGGTCGAGCGCGGCGCGCTGCGCGCCCTCGGCGACCTGCTCAGCCTCGAACTGCGCCTGAGCGACGTGATCGGCGTGGTCGGCGAGCGCGAGCTCGCGGTCGCGCTCCCCGACACCGACGCCGCCCAGGCTGAGGTCGTCCTCGACCACCTGCAGGCGACGATCCCCGAGCTCTCGAGCCGCTCGCGCACGCCGTTGCTGGCGCGCGCCTCCACGGCCACCTTCGAGCCCGGGGGCCTCGCGCTCGAGCTCCCCGAGCTGCTGGCCGCCGCCCGCGGCCCCCTCCTCCGCCCCGTCTAGGCACCCGCCCTCACCGCCGCGGCGCCCTGCCGGCGCGGCCCGATCGCTCCCCTGCGCCGACGCTGCGGCGCGTCTGCCGTACGCAGCGGCGTCCCCGCGTCGCCGGGTCTGGTGAGGTGGACGTGGCCAGAGTTTTGTATGTTGAGAAAGTCTTCAGTACCCTGTCGCAGATGTCGCTCATCACCGGGGAGATGCCCGACCTCGCGCCGGAGATCCTCCGCCAGCGCCTCGTCGTCGAGGGATCGCTCGCCGCGCCGATCGGCGCGGTGGAGATCGAGGGCTACCTCGCGCAGCTCTCCAACGTCTGCGGGATGCGCCGACTGAACGACCCCGTGACCCACTGCTCGGAGAGCTACGGCTGGGCGGGGTGGGTGCACTGGGAGTCCTCGGGTGCCCACATGTACGCCTGGGAGCGCCCGCGGCTGTTCTTCAGCGTCGACATCTACACCTGCAAGGCCTTCGACGCCGACGCCGTGCTGCAGTTCACCGCGGACTTCTTCGGTGCCGGCGAGGTCGTCGCCAAGTCCTTCTGACGCGGCCCCTTTCCCGAGCCTGATCGCCGCCGTAGCGTTCCGCTGATGCTCGCCCTCGTGGAGCCCGACCCCCTCCGCCTGCTCGTCGAGGCCGCGATCGCCGGCCACCCCGACACCCCCTTCGGCGCCTACCTCTTCACCGCCGACGAGCCGGCGGCGGAGATCGCCCGCCACGTGGAGCGGGAGATCTTCCTCGACGCCTTCGGCAATGACGCCGACCAGCTCGCCGTCGAGTACGGCGCCTACGAGAGCCGGAGCGTCTTCTTCGTCGTCATCGACCACGGCCGGCGCCTCCCCGCGGGGGCGATGCGTCTCATCGCCCCGGGCGCGGCGGAGCCGGGGCTGAAGAGCATGGAGGACGTGGAGCGCTTCTGGGAGACCCCCGCCGAGGCCCTCCTCGGGGCGCGCGGCATCGTCCTTGCACCGGAGCGGACCTGGGACATCGCCACCCTCGCGGTCGCCCGCGACTACCAGCACGCCCTCGGCTCGGGGCTCGTGAGCCTCGGCCTCTACCAGTCGGTGGTGCGCAGCTGCCGGGAGGTCGGCGTCGAGCACCTCGTCGCGCTCTTGGACTCGCTCGTCTACCGGATCACCCGCGCCCGCTACGCGGAGCCCTTCATCGCCTACGGCGAGCCCCGCCCCTACCTCGGCTCGACGGCGAGCTACCCCGTCTACTGCTCCCTCGCCGAGTGGGAGGAGCGGCTGATGCTCGTCGAGCCGCCGCTCTTGGAGATCATCTACCGCGGGCGGGGGATCGAGGCGGCCTGCTCGCCCCTCGACCCCGAGCTGCTCGCCAGCCGCATCGGCCGGCGCCCTTCGACCCTCGTCTGATCAGCTCGCTGCCGCGGCGATCGGCCGCAGACGGACCTGCTCGTCGCTCGCGCTGCGCAGCAGCGCCGTGAGGTCAGAGAGCTGGTCGGCACGCACCGGGCGGGCGTACAGGTAGCCCTGCACGGCGCGGCAGCCGAGGCGGTGCAGCAGGCGCGCCTGCTCGGCGGTCTCGACCCCCTCGGCGATGGTGTCGATCCCGAGGGCGCCCGCCATAGCGAGGATCGCCGAGACGAGGCTCTCCGACGGGCTGTCCACCTCGCGCAGCCCCTCCACGAAGGAACGGTCGATCTTCAAGATGTCGACCGGCAGGCGCTGCAGGTAGGCGAGCGAGGAGTACTCGGTGCCGAAGTCGTCGAGAGCGAGGCGGATGTCGAGGCGCCGCATCGCGGAGAGCGCGGCGATCGCCACGTTCGGGTCGCGCATCATCTCGGACTCGGTGAGCTCGAAGCAGAGCGCCGAGCCCGGGAGCGAGTGGTGGAGCAGCGCGCTGCGCACCCGCTCGACGAGGTGGTCGTCGTGCAGCTGCGCGGCCGAGACGTTCACCGCCATCGAGAGCTCGCGCCCACCGAGGGTCGCCCGGCAGAGGGCGAGCTGCTGCAGCGCCTCCTCGAGGACCCAGCCGCCGATCTCGACGATGAGGTCGCTCTCCTCGGCGAGGGGGATGAAGCGCGTCGGCAGGATCACGCCGAGCTTGGGGTGCGCCCAGCGGACGAGCGCCTCGAAGCCGAGCAGCTCGCCGTCGGGGAGGGAGAGGACCGGCTGGTAGACGAGGTGCAGCTCGCCGCGGTCGATCGCGTGGCGGAGGTCGTGCTCGATCTCGACGCGCGCCTCGATCTCGGCGCGCATCGAGTCGTCGAAGACCGCGACGGTGTCGCGCCCGGCCTCCTTGGCCTGGTACATCGCGGTGTCGGCGTCGCGGATCAGGGTCTCGACGGTCGAGGCGTCGGTGCTCAGCGCGAGGCCGATGCTCGCCGTCACGAAGAACTCGCGGCCGTCCATGCCGAAGGGGCTGCGCAGGCACTGGCGGAGGCGGTGCGCGGTCTCGCGCGCCCCGTCGACGCTGCGCGGGTCGGAGAGGACGACGAGGAACTCGTCGCCACCGATGCGCGCCACGAAGTCCTCGGCGCGCAGGTTGTCGCACAGCCGCGACGCCGCCTGCACGAGGAGCACGTCGCCGTGGGTGTGGCCGAGGGTGTCGTTGATCAGCTTGAAGCGGTCGAGGTCCAAGAAGAGCAGGCCGACGCCGCCGACGCCGCCCCGGCGCCGGCGGGCGTCGGCGAGGCAGGCCTCGAGGTGCTGCTCGAGCTGGCGGCGGTTCGGCAACCCGGTGAGGCCGTCGTGCAGCGCCTGGAAGCGGAGCTGGCGCTCGGAGCGCTCCGCGGTGCGCAGCGCCTGCAGGATCTCGAGGATGCCGGCGCCGGTGAGCGCGATGACGATGAGGAAGAGCACGATCCGCTCGCTCAAGGGATCGCGCCCGGCCTGCAGGATGAGCAGCGCTGGCACGGTGAAGGCGAGGGCGACGAGGGCGACGCGGCCCCCCGACCAGCGGGGCGCGCCGTCCTCGGAGGCCTCGGTGAAACGTCGCATCGAGGGCTCGAGCGCGCAGCTCGCGGCGGCGAGGTAGGCGGCGAGGTAGGGGAGATCGAGGAGGCTCGCCGGCGGTGAGACGACGTGGATCTCGGCGAGCATGTAGAGGACGTCACCGCCGAACATCGCGCCCATCGTGGCGACGAGGAAGCGCTCCGCCGCCGAGTAGCGGCCCTCGGCGTTGAGCACGATCTGCAGCGTGGTGACGGCGAGGAAGAGCGACATCGCCGGGTAGCAGGCGAGCACGCAGCGCACGGCGATCGGCGTCGCGCTGCGGGAGACGACCGGCTCGATGAGGTAGACCCAGCTGCAGGCGAGCATCGCGAGACCGGCGATGAGGCCGTCGCAGATGGTGCTGAGGCGCCGCGGGCGGTTGCGGGTGCGGGCGAGGACGAAGCCGACGAGGCCGGCGGCGAGCAGCCCGTAGCCGGGGAGGGTGATGAGGTCGGGGATCACCGAGCGGCCCGCCCCGAGGTTGCCGAGGGTGTTGAGCTCGACGCGCGCCGCGCCCCCGGCAGTGAACAGCACCAGCGCCGCGAGGACGCACAACCAGGTCCAGGCGTGGCGGGGGCGGTAGCGGCGGACGGCCCAGAAGATCGCGCTGAGGGTCGCCACCGAGACGAGCGGGAGGGCGAGCCACGAGGTCACGGGGACGAGGTCGAGCGCGACGGCGAGCACCGCGAGCGCGCCGAGCAGCTGCACGGGGCGGCGGCCCGAGGGCTCGCCCACCGTCGCGTAGCTCAGGTGCTGGCGCACGACCGCGATGCTCATCCTCGGAGCTAACGGCTGGTTCGCCCGCGCATGTGAGCAACTCGGCAAAGAAAATCCGCCGCTGGCTGTGTAGTTCTCCGCGTGCGATGCCGTTAGTTCCCTACGAGCGCGGATCCGTCGCGTGACGAGTGGTGCACCCCGCCAGGACGGCGGAGTGGAAGTGGCCCAGGGAGGGGCAAATGGTGGTGGAGACCCCGGTCGTCGCCGTCGGCGAGCCCGCCGCTCACAGCGCGCGCCACGACGCTCCGTCGGGCAGCGACCGCTGGGGCGAGTTCTGGGCGACCCGCAGCCCCGCGGCCCGCAACGAGCTGACCCTCGTCTACCTTCCCGTCGTGCGCGCCGCCGTCGGCCGCCTCCCGGCCGAGATGCGGGTGCACTGGGACCCCGAGGACCTCGAGAGCTTCGGCCTGCTCGGCCTCCTCGACGCGATCGACCGCTTCGAGGCGGGCTCGGACCCCCGCCTCTTCCCCGCCTACGCCCACAAGCGGGTGCGGGGCGCCGTCTACGACGAGCTGCGCCGCCTGGACTGGCTCCCTCGCTCGGTGCGCCGCCGCGTCGTCGCCTACCGGCGCGCGCTCGACCTGCTCTCAGGCGAGCTCGGCCGCACGCCGAGCACAGCGGAGGTCTTCGCGGCGATGGGCGTGGGGGCCAACCGCGGCTCAGAGATCATGCGCGACGTGCAGTCGGCGCAGCTGGCGAGCATCCAGCAGGGTGACTCGGCGGGGGACCAGCCCTTCTCCGACCACCTGATGTCGGACCGCGACCGCGAGCCCGAACAGACCGTCGTCGCGTCGAGCGAGATCGAGGAGATGCGCCTCGCCGTCGCCAGCCTCCCCGAGCGCCAGCGCGTCGTCATCAACCTGCGCTTCCTCGGCGGCCTCACCCAGTCCCAGGTGGCGACCGTCCTCGGCCTCTCGACCTCGCGCATCTCCCAGATCGAGAGTGGCGCACTCGCGGAGCTCCGGCGGCTGCTCTGCGAGGAGTGGCTGCAGCGCCTGGAGGAGGCCGTCTGAGCCCTCTCGGGGGTGCTCAGCCGATGCGGTCGAGCCAGACGAGCGGGATCCTCCGCGTCGTGCGCGACTGGTTGCGCACGAAGGCGGGGTTCGACTCGGAGCGGGCGACGACGAGGCGGTCGTACTCCTCGCCCTCGGAGTCGACCGCTGTCGCCTGGTACTTCTCGGTGCCGAGCTCGACGGTGACCTCGGGGCTGGCGAGCAGGTTGAGGTACCAGTCGGGGTGCTTGGGGGCGCCGCCGTTGGCCGCCGAGAGGACCATCCGGTCGCCGTCCCAGGAGAAGCCGAGCGGCGTCTCGTGCGGTTGGCCGCTCTTCGCGCCGGTCGTCGTGAGGATCATGATCCGGCGCCCTTCCCAGTCGCCGCCGACCTTGCCCTCGTTGGCGCGGAACTCCTCCGCGACCGCATTGTTGTAGGCCTTGCCGTCCTCGTAGTCGTCCCGAACCGCCATCGCGCGCTCCCCGTTTCCGCCGCCCGCTGTCGGGGCGGCCTCGAACCGGGCGACATGGTAGCGAGGGCGCGGCGGGGCCGAGCCCGCCCCGGGCGCCGACCCTTCCGGCGCCGGTAACTTGACCGCGGTGGGCGACCTCGACGAGCTGGGCGGACGGCTCGCGGCCACCGACGAGCAGCTGATGGCGGGGCGCTTCGACGACGCCCGCGCGCGCTACGAGGAGCTCCTCGACGAGCTCGGCGGCGCGGTGGCCGGCGAGGGTTTCGAACGGCTCGTCTTCCGGGCCGCCCTCCTCGTGCGCGGCGCGCTCTGCCAGTACCTCGTCGGCGCGGAGAACGAGGCCGACGAGATGCTCGGCTACCTCGACCGTCAGCTCTCCCAGGCGATCCTCCACGAGCGCGACGGCGAGCGGGCGGCGCTCCTCTACGAGGCCCAGGAGAACGCCCGCTACTACCGACTGCGCCTGGAGGAGGCCGCGCACGGCGCGGAGCTCGAGTTACCGGTCGCGCTCTGCGAGCACGGACGGCAGGTGCCGCTCCTCCCCTGCGGCTTCACCGCCGAGCACCCCTGAGGCGGCGCCTCACTCGAGGCGCTTGGCGAAGAAGTGCTCGGCGAAGGCGTTGTCGTTGTAGCGCTCGCGCTCGCGGTAGCCGCTGCTGCGGTAGAGGGCGAGGGCGGCGTCGAGGCTGCCGTGGGTGTCGAGGAGCACCTCGCGATAGCCGGCCGCGCGCGCCGCTTCCTCGAGCGCCGCGAGGAGGAGGCGGGCGTAGCCACGGCCACGGGCCACGGGGGCGACCCACATCCGCCGGATCTCGCCGGTGCCCTCGGCGAAGCGCCGCACGCCGCCGATCGCGAGGGGCACGTCCTTCGCGAAGCCGACGAGGAAGAGGCCGCCCGGCGGCTCGAAGTCGGCGGCCTCAGGGGGCGCTGCGAGGGCCGGGTCGAAGCCCGGGATGTGCCCCGTGAGCTCGGCGAGGTAGCGGTCGAGGAGCTGTTCGACCACGGGCTCGTCGATGCGGTGTGCTTCGAAGCGGAGAAAAGTGGAGGTCATGGCGTCGCGCGCCCGACGCTAGCTTTGCCGGATGCGCCGGGCCCGCTACCACTACGGCCCGCGCCGCGGGCAGTTCGGTGAGCTCAACCTCCCCGACAGGGTCTCCGAACCGCTCCCGGGGGTGCTGCTCCTGCACGGCGGCTACTGGCGCGGCATCTACTCCTACCGCCTGATGCGTCCCCTCGCGCGCGCGCTCGTCGAGCGGGGCTTCGCGGTGTGGAACGTCGAGTACCGCCGCGTCGGCCTCGGCGGGGGCCGCGGCGGCTGGCCACAGACCTTCGAGGACGTGGCGAGCGCGGCGGACTTCCTCACCGGGATCGCCGAGGTCGACGCGAGCCGCCTCGCGAGCTGCGGCCACTCCGCCGGCGGCCACCTCGCCCTCTGGTTGGCGGGACGGCACCGCCTCCCCGAGGGAGCGCCGGGCGCCCGACCCGACCAGCTCTTCTCCGCCGCGATCTCGCTGGCGGGGGTGAGCGACCTCGAGCGCCTCGGCGACTTCGGCCTCGGCACCGAGTCGGTCGACCGCCTCCTGGGCGGGACGATCGGCGAATTCCCCGAGCGCTTCGCCGCCGCCTCACCGGCCGCCCTCCTCCCCCTCGGCCTGCCGCAGCTGCTGGCGCACGGCCTCCTCGACAGCACGGTCCCCCCGGCGATGAGCGAGGCCTACGCCCGCCGCGCCGGGGCCCTCGGCGACGACGCCACGTACCTGCCGCTCACGGGCCTCAACCACCGCCAGCTGATCGAGTCCTGGCACCACGTCGTGGAGCCGGTCGCGGAGTACCTCGACAAGCACTTCGCGTGAAGCTGCGGCCAGCGCGGCCGCACAGCAGAATGGCTCCGGCCCCGACGGCGGGCCGGAGAGGGAGGACCGGGCATGCGGGTCATCGCGATCGAGGAGCACTTCTCCACCGAGGAGCTGCTCGCAGCCTCCCCCCGACCCCAGGCGGCACCGCTCGCGGCGCGCCTCCTCGACACCGCCGAGGGACGGCTGCAGGCGATGGACGAGGCCGGCATCGACTTCCAGGTCCTCTCCTCCTCTGCCCCCGCGGTGCAGGAGCTCGAGGCGAAGGCGGCGGTGGAGATGGCGCGGCGGGTGAACGACGAGCTCGCCGAGATCGTCGCCGCGCACCCCGACCGCTTCGCCGGCTTCGCGACGCTGCCCACCCCCGATCCCGAGGCGGCAGCGGGAGAGCTCGCCCGCTGTATGGACGAGCTCGGTTTCAAGGGCACGATGCTGCACGGCCACACCAAGGGCCACTTCCTCGACGAGGCGCAGTTCCTCCCGATCTGGGAGGCGGCGGCCTCCCTCGACGCCGCCGTCTACCTCCACCCGACGCCGCCGACCCCCGCGGTCGCCGCCGCCTACTTCTCGGGGATCGACGAGGAGGTCGGGCGGGTGCTCTCGACCGCCGCCTGGGGGTGGCACGCGGAGACCGGGCTGCACTCGCTCCGCCTCGTAGCCTCCGGCCTGTTCGACCGCTTCCCCGCGCTGCAGGTGGTCATCGGCCACATGGGTGAGAACGTCCCCTTCTCGCTGCAGCGGGCCGACTCGACCCTCGCGCGGGTTCTGCACCTCGAGCGGAGCGTCTCGCAGTACTTCCAGGAGAACTTCTGGCTGACGACGAGCGCCTACTTCACGGTGCCGCCGCTGCTCTGCGCGCTGCTCACCTTCGGGGCCGACCGGCTGATGTTCTCTGTCGACTATCCCTTCTCCGACAACGCCCAGGGTCGGCACTTCCTCGACAGCGCGCCGATCAGCGACGCCGACCGGGAGAAGCTCGCGCACGGCAACGCCGAGCGGCTGCTCGGGCTCTGACTCAGCCGTTCCAACGCATCTCCTCGGCGACCTCTCGCTCGCGGGGGTCGCCCGCGGCGAAGGCGTCGAGCACCCCGCGGCGGTCCTCGGGGCGGCGGTTCTGGCTGAGCTTCCAGTTCCCCTCCAGGCGGTCGAGGAGGACCTCGAAGCCGACGATCGCCTGCAGCTGGGCGTCGATGTAGTCCGCGGGGGCGTCGGCGACCGCCCAGCGCTCGCTGCGCGGCGCCTCGGCGAGGTCGGTGAGGCGGGTGACGAGGGCGCGGGTCCAGGCGGGGTCGTCGTGGACGACGAGACGGCCGTGGCCCTGCACCGAGAGGTAGTTCCAGGTCGGCACGACCTCACCGGTGGCGAGGCGGCTCGGGTACTCGATCGGGGAGACGTAGGCGTCGGGGCCGCCGATGATGACGAGCGCCTCGTCGTCGGCGAGGTCGGACCACTGCGCGTTGGCGCGGGCGAGGTGGCCGACGAAGGAGCCCGGAGCCCCCTCGCGGGGCTCGTAGAGGAGGGGGAGCGAGCTCGCGGTGAGGCCGGCCGAGGAGCGCGTGACGAGCTCGGCGAGACGGGGGAGCGCGAGGAAGGCGGCGAGGCGCTCGGGGGGTGCGACGAACTGCCGGGGCAGGTACACGGCGAAACCCTACGGGTCCCGGCGAGGTTGCTGGCTAACTGGCTTCGGCGAGGCGGGCGAGCAACCGCTCGAGCTCGGCGACCCGCTGGTCGAGGTTGCCGATCGCTGCCGAGCTCGTGGAGGCGAGGCGCCGCAGCAGCTCTTCGGTCACCTCGCCCCTGCCCGACGGTGCCGCAGCGGGGACTCCCTCCTGCAGCGCCCAGGCCGGGACGGGGAGCTTTGCTGCGGCGTAGGTGAGCTCGGCCCACTTCTGGAACAGCGGCCGCACCGCGAGGTCGTAGGGGTCCGGTGGATAGCCGAGGCCCTGCTTCTCGGCGCCGATCACCGCTGCCCGGAAGACCGCCCGCAGCGTCGGGTCGACGGGGATTCCGCCCGGGAGCTCTGCGAAGTCGACGGGGATCTGCTGTGCCGACTCGTAGCCACAGGCGAGGATCGCCTCCCGGTAGCCGGCGCAGAGCTCGGCGACGATCGGCTGCTCGGCAAGCGTGACGCGGGCGCGGGGCCCGGCGTGACGGGAGAGGACACCGGGGTTGGCGAAGTCGTAGCCACTGAAGTGGTAGCTGCGCAGGGGCGCTTCCCCCGCGTGGATGACGCCGTCGCGGAGCGTGAGCGGCCGCTCGTGCAGGTTCCAGTACGCGACGTTCACCCCGGTGTCGCGCAGCACGTGGAGCGGAAAGAACGAGGGGGCGAAATCGAGCCAGCGCTGCTCGCTGACCCGATGGCGCGCCGGGTCGACGTAGCACTCGCGGCGCAGCCGGCTCTCCAGGAAGTCGATCAGGCCGATGCCCTTCTCGCCGACGCCGATCATCCCGGCATTGAAGGTCCCCGCCGAGAGGATCGTCGTGTCGTCGGGGCCGCAGTCGTCGAGCGGGTAGGGGGTGAGGGCGTGCGGGGTGAGCACGATCCCGTGCTCCTCGATGAGCTCGCCGACGTGTGCGAGGGAGCCGTAGAGGTGGATGTCGGAGTCGATGAACATCACCGGGCCGCCGCTCTCGTGCAGCACGTGGTGGATGAGGAAGGGCTTGATCGCGAGGTGGTAGTCGTCGGCGTGGATGAGAAAGAGGCGGTGCAGTTCGTCGTCGCCGAAGGCGAGCTCCTCGTTCCAGAGCAAGCGGGACGGATCAGAGGCGGGGTCGACCTCGTGGTGGTGGTCGTCGGTGAGGAGGATCCAGAGCGTCGACTCGGGCATGTGCCGGCGGATCGTCGCCCCGAGGGCCTTGGCGTAGGGGAGGTAGCGGCGGGAGGAGGTCGTGCAGAACTGCATCGGCGGCATCGGCGGGCTCCTTCACCTCGAGCGGCACGCGTCCAGTCGGCGCGGGCCTCTCTCCTCCAAACGACGGGGTGAGCTCCCGGGTTGAGCGCAGCCGAGCTACGCGGACCTTTCTGATGAGTCAACGCGGGCCGGTACGGGGGAGCGAACAGGTCGCATAGGATGGGTCGCTCGCTGGTGCCCTGCCAGTGTCCACCCCGCCGGCGAAATTGCTGCGCAGGGACCTGTGGTGCAGCTCGGAGTGCACGCCGGCCTGTCAAGCCGGAGGTCGCGGGTTCAAATCCCGTCAGGTCCGCGGACCGCCGCCCGGCCCCTCGGAATCTCGAGCGGGCCGGCACGGCGGCCTGAGGTCGGGTAGCTCAGTAGGCAGAGCGCGCGCCTGAAAAGCGCGAGGTCACCGGATCGACGCCGGTCCCGACCACACAGGGGATCGTTCACCAGTTGGCCCCAGACGGCGGTCTACGGCATGGCGCCCAGCCCTGGAGGTTCTCTGACCGGAGGCGGCCATGACCGACGAACAGCAGATCCGCTGCGACTGATCGGACGATGGGCGGCCGCAGCGCACGCCGGTGACCTGTCGACCGTGCTCGCAGATCATGACCGGGCATCGTGATGTTCGACGTGCCACCCCCTGACCAAGGCGTACGCGGGATCGATGCCTACGAAGCGACGTGGCGGGGGTTCTTCGAATGGCAGGCGAGCGGCTCCGTGTTCGAGATCGAATCACTGGAGGTCACCGCTGGGGCCGATGTCGCGTTCGCGTATGCATTGCTCCGTTGCGGCACGCCCGAGGAGCTCACCCGCCGACCCGACGAGCGGCAACGGCTGACGGTCGGCCTGCGCAAGGTCGATGGGCGTTGGGTCGTCGCGCACGAGCACCACTCCTTCCCGGATGCAACAGGCCCGGGCGGCCAGTAGGAGCCCGAAGCGTCGCGGGGTCGCCCGGCCGGTGCTCAGTGAATCGAGACGAGCGACGCGGACACGACCAG
>DATLTN010000011.1 GCA_035533595.1 Acidimicrobiales bacterium | reverse complement strand
CGAGGCCCCAGTCGGCGAGGGTCTTCTCGGCCTTCTTGTCCTCGTCGCGAAAGACGATCGTGTCGCGGCGCATCGTCGCAGACGTGTAGGCCTTTCTGATCGCGTGCGTGAGGACGCGCGCCGCGCACTTCTCGGTACGGGCCCCAAAGACGAGGCCCGCGGCCTCGTCGGTGATCGCGAAGGCCATCTCGCGACCGTCCTTCGCGGCCTCCTCGAAGACGCGGCGTGCGGCCTCGTAGATGCGTTCGTTCGGGATGCGGTTGATCATCTCGCTCTCCTTGTGTGGTCCCCGCGGCTACGCGCTGATGCCGCGGGCGAGGATCTGGACCGAGCTCGAGCGACCCATGAGCCCGAGTGCCAGTGGTTGGAAGACGCCAGGGTCTGCACTGCCACCGATGAACGAGTGCCACGCCTCGGTGAAGACCGGGATCGACGCCCTGTTCTCGACGAGCCCGGTCACCTGGTAGAGGCAGTCCTTCTCGAGGTGCGCCTGCTCGAGGAGGCGGCCGAGGTTGGCGAAGCAGTTCGCCGTCCGGCTCTCGGTGTCCTTCGGAGACTCTCCCGTCGCGGGGTCGCGCGAGTCGATCCCCGACGAGGTGAAGACGCCGCCGGTGACGGCGCCCATCGGGATCGGGTCGTGGTGGCCGATGCCGGGGATCTCGAGGTTCTGGCGGGAGCCGCCGATCACCGCCTCGATCTGCATCTGCACCTTGGTGTCGGGGTACTGGATGGTCTTTCGCGAGGGGCGGGAGTGCTCGTCCGCGAACACGTCGCACCAGATGTCGACGTAGCGCTCGTGCAGCTCCCACATCCCGAGGAAGACCCAGACGTTGGAGATGTCGTCGAGGGTCCCCCCGGCGGCCTCGATGAAGGCCGTGAGGTTGTCGAAGTTCTGCTGGATCGCGGGCACGCCGTCGAGCCGCTCGTCACTATTCGGCACGTCGGTGACGATCACGGACGAGAACACGTGCCGCCCGACGCGCGCCCCCATCGGGAGGGGATCGCGGTGGCGGACGCCGTCGATCTCGACCGAGACGCGCTCGCCGCGTGCGCCGACCACCTCGAGCTCGACCACGACGCCCTCGTCGAGCGGAGCGTGCGTGGTCTTTCGCGCCGGACGGTTGCCGTCCTCGGGGAACAGCTCGAGCCAGCCCGGGTTGATGAGCGGCCGGTAGGAGGCGTCCGGCGTGAAGACCGCGATCCTCCCGATCTCGTCGGCGCTGAATCCGCAGCGCGGAGCCAACTCGGCGACGTTGCGAAAGGCCTGGAGGAACTGGGCGTCGGCTCCCTCTGCGAGCTTGCCGGTCTTCGGGTCGACACCATTCACACCGGTGAGGGTGAAGAGGTCGCCCTTGGCAGAATAGGCAACATTCGAGCCAAAGGCTGCGAGGTCGTCTCCGTCCATCGAGATCAGTCCTCCTACGTTTCCGAGGCGCGGTGCCCACCGTTCGTGGGCGGAGCATGCGCAGATTTGGGCAGCAATTACAACAACGGCTCATCGTTGTGACAGGGCTTTTGCCGCAAATGTAACGGTTGTTTGTCTAGCAGCCTAACATTTCAATGGTCGCGAGTCCAGTGAGCACTATTTCGATGCATTCTAGCGGCTCTTGATGGGCCGCCCGATCCCACTCCGAGCCCTTCCCGACAAGCCACGGTGACGTCTTTCATGTCCAGTATCGGGCTGCGGAATTTGCCTTAGGTCCCTACACCTCTGCTGAACGTCGCATTAATTCGCGAACTTCCTCGATCAGTGGACCATAACGGTCGGCTTCGTCACGCCAGTAACCCTTGTGGAACAACTGACGATTCGCGCCAATCCAGGGCTGGCTCACGTCGGAATTGGTCGCCGTGATGGGAGGGGAGAGGGTGATGAGGTCCCCGACCGCCTGCGGATCGCGAAACACGTTCATCGGGTCGAGGCCGGCCTCGACGCGCTGCAGCTGCTCCTCGAGGACGGAGCGGTAGCGGATGATGGCCTCGTCGGAGGCCGCGAGGGTCTCTCGGCGGCGATCGACGATGTCGCCTTGCGCAGACCATGCCATGAGGTCCTGGGCGAGAACGAAGTCGAGGACCGGCGCTCCCGAGTCGTCGAGGGTCGGGACCTCGTAGCACGGCACCGTCTCGGGCACGTCCAATGCGATCCCGTCCGGCGCCACGTAGATGTCGTACACGAGGTGATAGGTGTGCGTGTCGTCCATCGGCACGCGTATCTGAAGCTCGTAGCGGATTCCCCCACCCCCGACGCGCACCATGTGGGGAAAGACCATGTAGGAATGCCAGTGTTCCTTGTATTCGGGAGCTCCACGTTCGGGGGTGAACACCATTGCCTTTTGCACGCCGTGCTCGTCGACCTTCGAGATGACGTGGGAATAGCCTGCGGACTGCGAGATACTCGCAAACGCGCGATGCGTTTTCCGGTCCGGCGCTCGTTCGTCGAGGAGACCGTCGCGCTCCAGGAGATACTGGAAGAAATGGCCGTGGAGGTACACGCTGTGCGCAGGATCGGAGGCGTTCTCCTGACACTGCAGCCAGTTGCAGGGGATCACCGTGTAGCCGACCTGCCGCAGCGCGCCCGGCACGACGAGGATGTCCCAGGGCGGCAGGATCGGCTCCGGTCGCGGGCCGAGGTACGCGAAGAGCAGGCCGCCCATCTCCTGGACCGGGTACCCGCCGATCGACACGTGCTCGGCGAGCCGGCTGTGCGGTGATTCGAGCGGCGTCTCGGTGCAGGTTCCCGTCTCGTCGTAGCACCACCCGTGATAGGGGCAGCGCAATCCGTGCTCCTCGGGAATTCCGAACACCATTTGCACGCGCCGGTGCGCGCAACGATCTCCGACCAGCCCGATCGTCCCCGAGCGGTCTCGAAAACAGACGAGGTCCTCACCGAGGAGACGAACGGCCTGCACCGGGTTCTCGTCGAGCATCGCCACCGGCAGGAACGGCTGCCAGTAACGTCGCATCAAGTTGCCCATCGGCGTGCCCGGGCCGACGCGCGTCAGTCGCTCGTTCTGCTCCTTCGTCAACATCACGGGCCCCCCGGGAGACTCTGCCTAGGCCACTGCCGCGGGACTCGGCCCGAAGAACAAGCTAGGGCCGATGAACAGTGGTTACAATCGGCTCGTAACAGACACTACCTTTCGGGAGTGACCGTTGTCCTCTTCGCACAATCCCTGGGACAGCTCGTGCAGACCCGCCCGACAGGCATCCAAGAAGATCTAGAGAGAGGAGCCAGCCGTGACGTCGTCGATCATCCTTGCGCTCGCGGTCTTCGGTGCCTGCACCGTTGAGGCGGTCGAGGCGCTCACGCTTGTCGTCGCCGCGGGGAGCACCCGTGGCTGGCGCTCCGCGCTCGAAGGGGCCGGCACCGCGCTGCTGCTGCTTGCGGTGGTCACCGGAGCAGTCGGTGTGCCGCTCGTCCGCTACGTGCCGATCAACGGCCTACGCGTCGTGATCGGTGCGCTGCTGCTGATCCTCGGGCTGCAGTGGCTCCGCAAGTCGATCCTCCGCTCGAGCGGCCACAAGGCGATGCACGACGAGGACGTGATCTTCCAGAGCACCGTCGCCAAGCTCTCCGGAACCGCCACCGAGACCAAGGTGAAGCGCGACGCGGTGGCCTTCGTCGTCGCCTTCAAGGGCGTGCTCCTCGAGGGTACCGAGGTCGTGCTCATCGTCCTCAGCCTGGGGGTGAGCGGCCACCACCTCGGCCTGGCCGTCATCGCAGCGAGCGCCGCGGTCGTGCTGGTGACGATCGTCGGCTTCATGGTCACCCGACAGCTCTCGGAGGTGCCCGAGAACACCATGAAGATCGTCGTCGGCGTCATGCTCTCCAGCTTCGGCGTCTTCTGGGTCGGCGAGGGTGCGGGGATCCACTGGCCCGGCAGCGACCTCGCGATCCTCGTGCTCATCGCCTTCTTCTGGGCGATGACGATGGCCTCGATCGCCTCGATGAAGCGCTTCCCGATCCCCGCTCCTTCGGCCGCGCAGCCTGAGGTGGCCCACTGATGGCCAAGATCGGGTCGCTGCTCGCCGCCTTCGGGCGCTTCTGGTGGGACTTCCTCATCGGCGAGGTACCGTCGCTGTTCATCGGGGTGCTGGTGGTCGTCGGCCTCGCGCTCGCGCTCCGTCACGAACGGGTCGCCGCGGTGATCCTCATCCCCTTGCTGGCGGTGGCCTTCCTCGCCGCGAGCACCTACCACGGGCGGCAGCGGGTCTGACCTCGCGGCTCGTCACGCGGTCTCCTGAGATCGCGGTCATCGGCCCTGATTCACCGCCGCCACGGCCGTGCCGGACCGGAACTCTGGGCCGACTCCGACTCCCGGAGCCCCTCGGGGGCCCACCGGGATTTCCGTGGGACGACGTAGCTTGTACCCATGACCCCTGAAGGCGGCGCGGCCGGCAAGCGCAAGCCCGATCGATGGTTGCTGCTCGTGTACCGCATCCCGAGCGATCCGACCCGCCTGCGCGCCGGGGTCTGGCGAAAGATCAAGGGCCTCGGTGCCATCTACGTCCAGAACGCCGCGGCGGCACTGCCCGCGTCGCCGGCCGGAGAACGCGCGATGCGGGCGTTGCGGGCCGAGATCGAGGAGATGGGTGGAAACGCGCTGCTCTTCGAATCCACGGTGCTCGGAGATCAGAGTCAACTGATCGAGCTGTTCAACGCGGCACGCGACGACGAATACGAGGAGATCGCCGACCGCTGCGGTGACTTCCTTCAAGAAATCCACCACGAATACGAGGCGAATCACTTCACCTACGCCGAGCTCGAGGAGAACGACGTCGACCTCGTCAAGCTGAAGGGGTGGCTCGACAAGGTCCGCGGCCGTGACCTCCTCGGCGCGAAGGGGCTCGACGCCGCCGTCGAGGCACTGGCGGTCTGCGAAAAATCCCTCGAGGAGTACGCGGCGCGCGTCTACGCGGAGGAGGGCGAAGGGCAGAGCGGGCTGTAGTCCCAGCGCCTACGCCCCGGCCGGGCCGCTCTCCGGCGGTGGCTCGGCGACGGACCTCCGCACCGCGAGCACCGCGAGGTCGTCGCTGAGCTCGCCCGCGAAGTCGAGGACCGCGCGTTCGATGAGCTCGACCGCCGCGGTCGCGTGTCGACCCGCGGTCGCCCCCAACGCAGCCTCGAGGTGGTCCTCACCGAAGAACTCCTCGCCCGCGCGCGCCTCGGTCACTCCGTCGCTGTACAGGAGGAGCATGTCGCCCGCCGCGAGGACGACGGTGTCCGTTGCGCCCTTCCAGCTCGCGAACGCGCCGAGGAGCGGGCTCGTGATCCCGACGGCGGTGACGGCGCCGGCGGCGGTGAGGAGGAGCGGGTGGGGATGGCCGCCGAGGGCGACCTGCACCATGCCGGTGGAGGGATCGAGGGTGGCGTACACCGCGGTGCAGAGCTTGCCGGGGTGCTGGCGACGGATCGCCTCATTCAGCGTGGCGAGCACGTCCGCCGGGTTGCGACGGCGCATCGCCGCCGCCCGCAGGGTGTAGCGCGCCAACGCGGTCACCACCGCAGCCTCGCTGCCCTTGCCGCAGACGTCACCGAGCGTCAGCGCCCAGTGGCCGCCACCGAGTTCGAAGACGTCGTAGAAGTCCCCACCGACCTCGTAGCCGTCCCCGAAGGCCCGGAAGGCCGCCGCGAGCTCGATCCCGTCGATCTCGGGAAGGAGCGGCGGCAGGAGGCTCGTCTGCAGCGTCTTCGCGATGTGCGCGAGCCGTTCACGGTTCGCCGCGAGCTCCGCGGCGACCACCCGAGGGGCGGTGATGTCGCGCAGGTAGGCGTTGAAGAACGGCGGATCGGTGTCTTCGACTCGGGTGACGGAGAGCTCGACGGGGAACTCGGAGCCGTCGCGGCGCAGGGCGTCGACCTCGATCCGTCGGCCGAGTATCGGACCGTCTCCGGTCGCGAGCAGCCTGGCCAACCCCGAACGGTGCCGCTCGCGCATCTCCGCCGGGATCAGGAAGTCCGCGAGGTCCTGGCCGATCGCGTCGCTCCGCTCACATCCGAACGTGACCTCGGCCGCCTTGTTGAAGTCGGTGATCCGTCCCTGGCTGTCCATGCCGATGACGCAGTCGAGCGCCCCCTCCAGGATCGCCGCCTTGTGTGCTTCGCTCAGCGCGAGCGCAGCGCGCGAGGTGTCGAACTCCCGAGCACGCTCCTCGGAGATCGCGATGTCGCGGGCCACCGAACTCGCCACGGCACGGGCCTCGGAGGTCGCAACGTCCCGTGCCTCCGAACTGGCCGCCTCCCGCGCGTGCGAGGTCGCGACGTCTCGTGCCACCGAGCCGGCGACCCGCAGCGCGAGCTCCTCGGCGACGGCCACCTCTCGCTCAGAGATGTCGGATTGCAGTTCGAGCAGCCGGGAGAGCGTCACGATCTCTGAGCTCACGACGAGCTCGTCGAGGGTCGCTCGATCGATCGAGGGGCGCGGTACGCCCGACTGGCCGAACACCTCGTCCGCGACGTGGGGGAGGAGAGCGAGCTTGATGCTGAGCGCCACGGCGGCGAAGGCCTTCACCACGGCGAAGGGGATCGATGCCCTCGAGAACAGCACGACGACGAAGAGCGTCCCGTCGGGCAGCACCGTGCCCACGCCGAGAACGGAGCGCACGCCGTAAGGGATGACGACCTCGTCCTGTTCCGGCACGTGGTGACTTCCGACAGCCTGCGGAACGAAGAAGACCTCATAGGTCCGTTCCTCGAGCTCACGCAACATCGTCGGCTCGGGATCGACGAGCTGCTGCGGGTCGAGGCCGAGCTGCCCGACGAGTTCGGCGATCATCGGGGAGCGCCGCAGCTCCCGCGCGCTCGACAGCGAGATGACGTCGGGTGCGGTCCGTCGGCCACTCCACGACGGATCCTCCTCCGCGCTGGTGAGGAGCCTCAGCTGCACGCCGCGGGGGCCGGCGGCGGCGGTCTCCGAGCCGGGGGGCGGTCCAGCCGCGGCCGCTTCGCGCCGCCGCGTCGCGTAGCAGCGGACGACCGGCAGCAGCGATGCTTTGCTGTCCTTGTCGACGAAGTGCTCGCGCAGGCAGTCGGCGACCGCCGAAGCGACTGCCTCCATGCTCGCGGCGTCATCACCTGTCCTGCGGAGCTCCCGGGAGCAGCGCAAGAGATCGCTCATCGCAATTTTCTGGGGCACCGCCACGGCGACAGGTTACGTTCAACCCCCACTGCCGATAGCGGAGACCGCCGTGCGGTCAGCGTTTGAATGGAGACGGCATTGGGCAGTAGCCGCGCAGCCGAAAGGATCACGCTCGAGTCCTGTATTGAACGCTGAGCGTTGGGCGAACGCTCGTGTCCGCGTGTCGACGTCATCTAGAGCTAACGCCGCCAGCTCGAACGAGGCCGAGATATCGAGGACGCAGTGGATCCACGAATAGGCGTCGCCGGCGCGAAGCCGCCCGGCACTGAACTCAGCGTGCGCATCGAGACCGATGCGGCAGGCATCCCCGTCGTCTATGTGAGCGGCGAGCTCGACTCATCGAACCTGGACGGCTTTCGTCAGGCCATCGATCCGGTCATCTCCCCAGCGCCGGAGCGCGTCGTGTTCGAACTCACCGAGCTCCGCTTCCTCGACAGTGCGGCGATCGCGCTGCTCGTCGAGCTGGCCACCGGTCCCTGTCCGGTCGAAGTGCGCAACCCGACGCGTATCGTGCGCAAGGTCATCGCAATCACCGGCCTCACCGAGCTGCTGCACCTCGCCTCGTGAGGACGACCCGGACCTTTCCCAACGATCTCGAGGAGATCGGGAGCGCTCGTCGCTTCGTCTCCGAGGTGCTCAGCGGTGTCGAAGAGGAGGCCGTCGAAGAGACGTGCCTGATGGTCTCAGAGCTCGCCACCAACTGCGTGCTCTACACCTCGGCACCCTTCGCCGTGCAGGTCGACCACACGCAGCGGACGCTACGGATCGAAGTCTCCGACCACGGAGTCGACGCGCCGGTACTGCAACCGATGCGGACCACGAAGCCGGGTGGTCGGGGGATACGCATCGTTGAACTCCTCGCCGACGACTGGGGCGTGATCCGCGCTGCCGGGAGGCCGGGCAAGCTCGTGTGGTTCACGCTCGCGCTCGCGGAGCCCGCGTAGGGTCACATCACCTGTCGGGTCACCGCTGTCGGGTCACCGCCGCGGCAAGGCCTTCGGCGCTCCGGACCGACAGAAGCGAACACGACCCCGGCCAGCGAATCGCAGACCAGGGGCTTCTCGGGTGGGCCGTACAGGACTTGAACCTGTGGCCCCTTGCGTGTCATCTCCCTCGGAACCGTCTGTTGGGGTCCAGAGAGATCCACGGAGAACCTCTGACCTGCGCTGCCGTTCCGTAGCCGTCTGCGGAGATCAATAGAAATCTAACGTCGTTGCTGAAGTCGTTGCTGAAGTCGAGACAAGGCACATGGATGTGCAACGACTCGGAACAAGGCTTCATCGCAGGCTGGTCTCCATTCGTCTCGCGGACGATGTCCCACTCGCGAACCAACGCGGTACTGACACGGCCGTAACGACGACAGGAACGATGCCGAAAACGAGCGCTTTGAGGCCCAGCCAAGCGTCGATGGTGACTGCATTCCTGTGCTGGCCAGCAGCACTGCCAGCGGGTGATGTATCTGGTCTGATCTCGATCGTGGAACTCGGTCGGTCGGCGCGGCTCTCGCTAGTGCCGTGTCAGGCAACGTTTGCGCGGTTCACCAATTCACGGAGTGCTTTGTCGTGAGCGTTGCGGTTCCGCCAGATGATGTAGCGGCGGATCATCGAGGCCTGCTCTTTGTGTGACGGGTGATCGGTGCCGTCGAGGCAGAAGTACCGCAGTGCCTGGAACTGCGCCTCGATGCGGTTCAGCCACGACGAGTAGGTCGGTGTGTAGGCGAGTTCGACGTTGTTTGCCGCTGCCCAGATCCCGACCCGACCGTCGGTCTTGGTCGTGCGGTGCGGGCTGAAGTTGTCGAGGACGATCGCGATCCGCACCTCGGGCGGGTGGAGTGAGCGCAAGTAACGGCAGAACGCGAGGAACTCGGTTCTGCCCTTGTGAGCCGTGACGTGGCCATAGAGCTTGTTCGTCGACAGGTCGTATCCGGCCATCAGGTGCCGGACGCCGTTCGGCCGTGTGTAGGTGGCGCGACGCCGACGGCGTCGCGGAGCGTCGGTCGTCCCTTTGCCCACGGCCGACGGCGCCCACTGCTTGCCGGGGTGGGGCTGGAGGTTGAGCGGTCCGAACTCGTCGAAGCAGATGACGACACCCGGATCACCATCGCCAGCTGGCGCTTTGCCATCGGCGATCGCGTAGAGCTCGAGGATGCGGTTCTTCTTCTCCTCGAAGTCGGGGTCGTTCGAGGCCTTCCACGTCTTGATCACCTGAAAGGTGACGCCTTCCTCCCGGAGCAGGGTCCGGAGACCCTCGTGGCTGATGTCGTCGATCACTCCCTCAGCCACCAGGTACTCGGCCAACTTCGACAGCGACCAGGTCGAGAACGGCAGTCCCTTGTCGACCGGTCTCGAGAGCGCGACCTTCTTGATCTCCTGTCGTTCCGGCAGGGTGAACTTCGCCGGCCGACCACCGGAGTACTTCGGTGCCAAGGCATCGAACCCGTCGGCGTTGAAGTTGTGGATCACCTCGCGGACGCGGTCCTCAGAGGTGAAGGCGATCTTCGCGATCGCCGGCACGTCCATCCCTTGCGCGGACCACAGCACGATCTGGGCTCTTCGCCACCGCACGACCGACCCCGAACCCCGTCGGACGATGCCGAGGAGCTTGTTGCCTTCGGGACCGGAGATCTCCCGCACCACCACACGTTCGGCCATCGCAGAAGTCTGCGCGACTCGGGTCGCGGAGTGGTGGACGCGAACCCGTCAGACGTTGGCGGTCACGGCACTAGTTACGTTGAGAGCTGACTCTCGCAGTCGTCGGCGGTCACCTCGGTGAGGAACCGGGCAAGTTCCCCAACGGTCGTGAAGAGCTTGGGGGCATAATCTTTGCGATCTCCGAGAAAGTCGTCGATGTCGTCGGAGATCTGACGCGGTGAGAAGGACTCCTGAGGGTCCTTAACCTCGAGGATCCAGATCGTCTCCGTGCTCGGATCGGCAAGGATCGTGTCGATCTCGCCGGTGAGGTGATCCAGGCCGATCTCGCTGGGCGTCTCTGCGCCCTGCCGACACGGAAAGCCGAGGTCAAGAACGACCTTGTGCACCTCATCCTCGAGCTCGTCGTTCCGACCCTGTCGATACTTTTTGGTCGCCGCCTGGACTTTGCCCGGAGTCGTGCTCTGCACTGCGGCCACGGCAGGCGACCATCACCGATGTAGCGCCCGTAGACCCTCAGGGATGATTCCAGCGCCCACGGCAGTCCGAGCCGCTAACAACGCGCACGCAACCCGAGCTGCCACGCTGCCCGGATCCCGCTGAATTGACGCCTGCTTACCGCCCCCAGCTGAGGTTGACGGGGTCCCAGGTGCCGGTCGCGTCACCGGCAAAGACGGGGTCGAGGAAGGGCTTCACGATCGAGAGCGCTTCGTCGAGTGTGTGCGCTCGGGGCAGGAGCGACTTGTTGGCCTCCGCCTCGTAGCCAGGGCGCCAGAGCGACTCATCCGGGATGACGAACTCGGTAGCCGCCCCGAGCCCCCGGCGCTCGAACTCCGGCCTGATTGCCCTCCCGACGGCCTCCGCATCAGGTGACGCGGTGGTGGCGATTGCGACGAGATCGACGAGATCGCGGTAGCGGGTGGAGGGTCGTCGCGCGTCGCCGTACAGCTGGAAGGTGGCCGCCACCATCGCCGAGCGTCGGGGTGCCGGAGTAGTGGCTGACACTTTCGAGCAGACCTCGATGGCGTGGAGGTCGGCCGGGTTGAGCTCGACGAATCCGTCGACCGCAGCTCGATCGAGGGAGAGTCGTCGATTGTCAGACGCGAGTTCGCTCGAGGACGTAATTCAGCTCAAAACCGCCGTCGACCGTTCCATCGGTTACCTGTCATCTCGCGACGACCAACAGTTCATGCCGCGAGAGATCGCAGCGGCGGCCCTTGCTCGCAACAATCGCCTCTTCGGGGCAATGGTCGCCCTGCAGCAGGCGTTGTACCCCGACGTCTGCGGGATTCCCGTTCGGCCGATGATCGAAAAGGGTGACCCTCGATGGGCGAGCCGGCCGCGCACTGCGCAGCCCGCCAGAACTCGTAGTACTCCTCGAGCTTCGCGATCGCACCGTCGACGTCCACGATGGTTTCCTTGGGCTCGCGGTTTGGCTCGCGACGTTCACCGGGCCGCTGCCTCGGGAGCAGGCCAGGCCCCTGACCTGCTCCCCTCGGTGGGCCGTACAGGACTTGAACCTGTGACCCCTTGCGTGTCATGCAAGTGCGCTACCAGACTGCGCCAACGGCCCGATGGGCGGCAACGCTAGCACCCGGCCCTCCCGGCGGTGCCCGACGGCGATGCCGCCGGGCGAGACTCGGCCGGTAGGATCGCCGCGTGCAAACCCTCTCCGACCTGGGGATTGACCGTCCCTGGGCGGCCGAGGAGCCCCCCGGCGGCGTCGCACCGCCACCGCGGCGGCGTGCCCTGTCGGGCGACGCGCTGGCTCGCGTCGCGACCGCCCTCTGTGTGATCGGTTCGACGGTCTTCGTCATCGCACAGCTGCGGCCAGGGCTGATCCTCGGTCCGAGCACCGACGTCGGCGGCGACACCGCGGCGCACATCGTCGCCTCCTTCTACCTCATCCACCACCTCATCCCCCGTGGCCAGCTGTCGGGCTGGGACCCCCAGTGGTGGGGCGGCTTCCCCCTCTACGTCTTCTACTTCCCGCTCCCCGCCGTCGTGATCGCCGCGCTCGCGCCGATCCTCTCCTTCACCGTCGCCTTCAAGATCGTGACCGTGCTCGGGACGATCCTCCTCCCGGCGGTCGGCTACGCCTTCGGCCGCCTGGCCGGCTTCGCCCGACCGATCCCGGCCCTCATCTCGGTGGCGACCCTCGCCTTCATCTTCAACGCCTCGTACTCGATCGACGGCGGCAACCTCGCCTCCACGCTCGCCGGCGAGTTCTCCTTCACCCTCGCCCTCACCTTCGCTCTCGCCTTCCTCGGCGTCTTCGCACGGAGCCTGCAGACGGGGCGCCTGCGATGGCTGGCGGCGCTGCTCTTCGGCTGCACGGTGCTCTCCCACGTCGTCCCGGCGCTCTTCGCGGCAGCGGGCGCGGTCGGGCTGTGGCTCGCCTCGAGTGATCGGCGCGCCGGTCTGCGTGTCCTGCTCGGCGTCGGAGTGGTCGGCGCCCTGCTCCCCGCGTTCTGGCTCTTCCGCTTCGCCGCCGACATCCGTTACTCCTCCTCGATGGGCTACCAGCGCGTCGGCGACCCGCTCGGCACCCTCTTCCCCCCGAGCGGCGAGCTCGCCGTGCAGCTCCTCGCGGGCGTCGGCCTCGGGCTCGCGATCTGGCGGCGCGAGCGCGTCGCCCTCGTCCTCTCGGTGCTCGCGGCCGCCTCCGCGCTCGCCTTCTGCGTCTTCCCCGCGGGAACCATCTACAACGGCCGATGGCTGCCGTTCTGGTTCCTTGCGACGGCCCTCGTCGCCGCCTACGCGGTCGGGGAGCTCGGCCGCCTCGCCTTCAGCGCCCCCGTCTTCGGGCGCTCCCACGAATGGGTGACGCCCGTCTTCACCGGCCTCCTCACCGTCTCGGTGGTGGCCGGCTACCTCGGCGTGCTGCCGCTCGTGCGCACCCCCCAGACGAGCCAGAGCTTCCTCAGCGGGTGGGTCAGCTGGAACTACTCGGGCTACGAGGCCAAGCCCGGCTGGCACCAGTACCAGTCGGTGCTCGCGATGCTGCTCAGCGCCGCCAAACAGCACGGCTGCGGCCGCCTGGACTACGAGTACACCGCCAACGCGAGCAACGTCTTCGGGTCGACGCTCGTCGAGATGGCCTTCCCCTACTGGACGGGAGGCTGCATCGACTCCGAGGAGGGCCTCTACTACGAGTCCTCGACCACGAACCACTTCCACTTCCTCGACCAGTCCGAGCTGTCGATCGACGCCTCGAACCCCGTGCCGGGCCTCCCCTATCAGGGCCTCAACGTCACCGACGGCATCCACCACCTGCAGCTGCAGGGGGTGAAGTACTTCCTCGCCAACTCCGCCGAGGTGGAGGTCGAGGCCGAGGCCGACCCCGATCTGCAGCTCGTCGCCTCGACCCCGGCCTCGGCCGACGTCGTCGAGACCTCGACCAAGGCGACCACGCCTGCGAGCCCGCCCCGCTGGGAGCTCTTCCTCATCAAGGACTCCCCCATCGTCGCCCCGCTCACCGAGCAGCCGATCGTCGAGAGCGGGCTGAGCAAGGCCGCCTGGGACCAGACGGCCCAGGACTGGTACCAGACGCCGGCCGACTGGGCGGTGCCGGTCGTCACGACCGGCCCGGCCGGCTGGCGGCGCGAGGACGCCGGCACCCTCCTCGGCGCCAACGCCGAGCCACCGCTCCCGAAGACGACCGTCAGCGACGTCGTCACCACCGACTCGACGATCGCCTTTGATGTCACCCGCACCGGCGTCCCCGTCGACGTGCGGATCCCCTACTTCCCGAACTGGCAGGCGAGCGGCGCGACCGGTCCCTACCTCGCGACGCCGAACCTGATGGTCGTCGTGCCGACCTCGCACCACGTCGTGCTCTCCTACGGGACGACGACGATCGACTGGCTCGGACGCCTCGGCACGGCCCTCGGCCTCGGCGGCGTGATGCTGCTGAGCCACCCGTACGTGCCGCCGACGACGCTCCTCATCGAGGAGCCGGCGGCGGGGGGAGCCGAGCCCGGCGAGCCGGGCCCCGGCCGGGTCCCCGACGGCCACGACTTCGACTTCGGCCTCCCCGCCGACGCCGCCCCGGGTGACGGCGAGGCGAGGGACGACGGGTGAGCCGCCCACCGGCAGACGAAGCGCCCCCCGATCTCTCCTTCGTCCTCCCGAGCCACAACGAGATCACCCTCCTCGGCTCGACGGTCACCAACCTCGTCACCGGCCTCGAGGAGCGGGGGGCGAGCTACGAGATCCTGATCGTGGAGAACGGCTCGCGCGACGGGACGCTCCGTCTCGGCCGCATGCTGGCGGCGCAGCTCGGGCACGTGCGCGTCCTTCACCTCCCCGTCGGCGACTACGGCGCCGCGCTCGCCGCGGGTTTCCGGGCGGCGCGCGGCCGCTTCGTCGTGAACTTCGACGTCGACTACTACGACCTCGCGTTCCTGGACGACGCGCTCGCGATCCTCGGCGACGAGTCGGTCGGCGCGGTGCTGGCGAGCAAGCGGGCCGTCGGCGCCACGGACCGTCGGCCGCTGCACCGTCGCCTGCTCACCGCGGGGTTCACGACGACGCTCCACCTCCTCCTCGACCTCGAGGTGAGCGACGCGCACGGGATGAAGGTGCTGCGACGCGAAGAGCTCCGTGGCGTCGTCGACGAGTGCAAGCTGCGGGGGAGCCTCTTCGACGTGGAGCTCGTGACCCGGGCCACCCGCGGCGGCCTCGTCGTGCGGGAGCTGCCGGCGACGGTCGTCGAGCGGCGCCCTCCTCGCAGTGGCGTCGCCCGCCGGAGCGTCGAATCACTCCTCGGCGCGCTGCGCCTGCGGCTCATCCTCGGGGCGAAAGAACCTCCGGAGGCGGACGGGGGGCGCGTGCGGCAGCGCCTCGCTCGCTTCGCCGGGCGCGGCTGAACCCGTCAGGCCGCGGTGCGGACCGAGGCCGTCCGGGCGGGGTGCGCGAGCAGCCGCACGATGTTCGCCACGTCGCTGTTCGCGGTGCTGAGGGCGCGGTCGGCGCGGGCGAGCGCGCCGTTGCCCTGCCAGGTGCTCGGCTGGGTCGCCGGGAAGTCCTGCGGCTGCAACGCGAGCAGCGTCGCGGGGAGGTTCCCGACGTCGGCCGTCACCGCGTTCAGCCGGTTGTCGAGATCCCGGTGATCGGCGTTCAGCCGCGCCGTCGAGCGCTTCTGCCCGGCGGCGGTGATCGCCGCGCCGAGCGCCGCCGACTGCCGACGGAGCGCCTTCGCGCTAGCAAGGTCGCCGTCCGCGGCGATCACCTCGTTCACCACGGGGGTGACGAGGAGGAGGATGTGCGCACCGACCATCGCCTGCACGTCGCCGCGCAACGCGGCGATCGTCGTCTCGGTGGGCACCTTCTGCTCGAGGGCGGAGACGGCGCTCGCGTCGGTCGCGACGGTGCTGCTCAAGGTGCTGCGGTCCGAGACGGGGAGGCTGGCCGACCCGGAGATCGCCCCACTGAGGGTCGTGAGCGCGGTGGCGCGCGCCGAGAGGGCGCTCGTGATCCACGCCGTCGCCGTGGCGAGGGGCATCGTCGCCGGAAGGAAGGGCGCGGAGTAGTCCGCTGTCGGCGCGGGGAGGACCTTGACGCGCACGGCCGCGGAGGCGGCGGGCAGCGCGAGCGCGGCGCACAGGAGCGCTGCCGCGCCCCCCGTCACCACCCTGCGCACCCTGCTGCCGGTCATCTGCCGCGCACTCTTGTCTCCCCGGACCCGCTGGTCCCTTTGCCGCCGGCACCTCGCGGGCGGCACTTGTGGACTTCCATCCTTGCCGCTCGTTGTTGGCGATCGCCCAAAGAATTGTGATCGAACGGTGAGGGGCGAGCCCACGACCGCGTAGAGCGGTAACCTCCAGCGCCGTGCGTGGTCGTCGCCCGCGATCCATGCCCCGGCCCCCGCATCGCAGACTCGCCGGCGGCGGTGCGGTCCGCCTCGAGCGTTACCGCTCCCGTGGCGACCGCAACCTGAAGTGGCTCCGGCCGCTGCTCAGCGGCCTCGCCCTCCTGCTCGTCGTCGCGCTCCTCTCGAGCGCGTTCTACGTCGGCTACGCCCGCTGGCGCTTCGACCAGATCGCGAAGCCCCGCCTCGCCGGGCTCACGCCGCGCGTCGCGGGGAGGCCGTTCGACGTGCTCTTCGTCGGCGCCGTGCCCGAGGCCTCCCCCACGGCGACGACGGCCGGCGGCGCGCGGGCGGAGGCGGTGATCGTCGCGCGCATCGTGCCGAGCAGCGGGGAGATGGCGCTGCTGTCGATCCCGACCGACACCGTCGTCCAGCCCTCCCACGGACGCGCCACCCTCCCCGCCCAGACGATCGACCGAGTCCTCGAGTCGGGCCCCGAGACCCTGCTGCAGACCGTCGAGCGCGACTTCCACCTCCCACTCAGCGACTACGTCGCGGTCGACCTCGGCGCGCTGCCGGGCCTCGTGGCCGCGCTCGGCGGACTGTCGCTGCACGTCCCCTACGCCCTCCACGACACCAACGCCGGGCTGAGCGTCGACGCCACCGGCTGCGTGCGCCTCGACGGTGAGCAGGCCGCGGCGCTGCTCGCGAGCCGTAACCTCCTCTACTACGACCGCCAGGCGGGCGGCTGGCAGAACGACGAGGGGGGCGCGTCGAGCGCCGCGGCGCGCGCCAACGGTGTCTTCGCGGCGCTGTCCGCGCGCCTCGGCGGGCTGACGACGAGCCCGGGGGGGCTCTTCGCGACCCTCGGCGCGCTGCCCGCCAGCCTCGTCGTCGACCCCTCGATCACCGAGAGCGCCCTCTACGAGCTCGGCCGCGCGCTCGCCGCGGGTGCGGGCGCGGCGCGGGCGACGGTCCTCCCCACGAGCGCGACGGCCAACGGCGCGGCGGCGCGCCCCGCCACGGCGAAGGACCGCGCGGTGCTCTCGGCCTTCCTCGCCTTCGGGAGCGCGTCGTCTCCCCCGCTGCCGGCGAGCGCCGCGGCGTTCGACCCGGTGCCCTGCTGAGCCGGGGGTCCGCTGGATCGTCACACCGTCGCCCTATCGTCACGGTCGTGGGGGTGTTCGCGAGCCCGTTGCTCGCCCGCGGGAGGCCGGCGCACTACGCGGTGATCGACCTCGAGACGACCGGCCTCGACGCCGACGCGTCGGCGATCGTCGAGTGCGCGATCGTCGAGCTCGACGCGGCCGGGGTCGTGCGCGACGAGTGGTCGAGCCTGGTGCGCATCGAGGGCCACGTCGGCGCGAGCGAGATCCACCACATCGCGGAGCCGATGCTGCGCGGCGCACCGAGCTTCTCGGACCTCCTCCCCGACATCGTCGACCGGCTGCGCGGCCGCGTCGTCGTCGGCCACGTGGTCGGCTTCGACCTCGCCCACCTCGCCGCCGAGTTCCGCCGCGCGGGGCGGCGCCTCCCAGACCTCCGCCGCGCCAGCCTGTGCACGCGGGCGATCGCCGAGTCCGCCGGGCTCGAGCGGCCGCGCACCCTCCTCGGCTGCTGCCGCGCGACGGGGGTCGCGCACCGCGGCGCGCACACCGCGCTCGGCGACGCCCGCTCCACCGCCGCGCTCCTCCGCCACTTCCTCGCCAAGGGCGCGGTGCGCGGGCGGCGCCGCCTGGCGCGCCGCGCGGCCCGCCTCGACTGGTGAGGCCCACCGGCTGAGAGCGTCGCGGCTACGCGCCGCTCCGTGCGCCCCGCTCGGCTCGGTAGGTTGACCCGGTGCGCTTCCAGC
The DNA here is from genome assembly GCA_035533595.1 of Acidimicrobiales bacterium. Lineage (NCBI taxonomy): Bacteria > Bacillati > Actinomycetota > Acidimicrobiia > Acidimicrobiales > Acidimicrobiales bacterium. The sequence goes on along the minus strand of DATLTN010000011.1, from coordinate 13,183 downwards.
CGGTGACCCTCACCCCCGCCGAGCAGCGCCTTCGTGACGAGGTCCGCGCCTTCCTCGCCGAGACGCTGCCCCCCGGCAGCTTCCGCCCGAGCCTGGGGATGAACGCCGTGCACTCCCCCGAGTTCTCCCGCGCCGTCGCCGCCAGGGGCTGGGTCGGCATGGCGGTGCCCTCCGAGCACGGGGGCCCCGGGCGCAGCCCCGTCGACCGCTTCATCGTCGCCGAGGAGCTGCTCGCCGCCGGCGCGCCGGTCGCCGCGCACTGGGTGGCGGATCGCCAGACGGCGCCGACGCTGGCCGCCTTCGGCACCGACGAGCAGCGGGAGCGCTTCCTCGGCCCGATCATGCGCGGCGAGTGCTACTTCTCGATCGGGATGTCCGAGCCCGACGCCGGCTCGGATCTCGCCGCGGTGCGCACCACGGCGACACGCGCCGATGGCGGCTGGCTCGTGAACGGCACGAAGATCTGGACGAGCAACGCCCACCGCAACCATTTCTTCACCGTCCTCTGCCGGACCTCTCCCCCGGGCGAGGAGCGCCACGACGGCCTCTCCCAGCTCATCGTCGACCTCGCGTCGCCCGGCGTGGCGGTCAACCCGATCCACTTCCTCGACGGCAGCCACCACTTCAACGAGGTGGCGATGACCGACGTCTTCGTCCCCGACGGGCTCGTCCTCGGCGAGGTCGGGATGGGCTGGCAGCAGGTCACCTCCGAGCTCTCCTTCGAGCGGATGGGCCCCGACCGCTACCTCTCGAGCTACCAGCTGCTCGCCGCCTACGTCCGTGAGCGGGTCGGCCCCGAGCCGCCAGCGGCCGTCGCCGAGGCCCTCGGCCGCCTGGCGGCGCGGCTGTTCGCGATCCGCCAGTGCTCGCTCTCGGTCGCCCGCTCCCTGCAGGAGGGGCACCCCTCGACGGCCGCGACCTCGATCGCGAAGGACCTCGGCACCAACTTCGAGCAGGAGGTCGTCGCCACCGTGCAGGAGCTGGTCGAGGAGGACCCCGACCCGACCTCGGCCTCGCTCCTCGAGTCGCTCCTCGCGCAGGCGGTCGCGATCGCCCCCTCCTACACCGTGCGCGGCGGGACGACCGAGATCCTGCGCAGCGTCGCGGCACGGGCGCTCCGGGAGGGCCGGTGAGCGACCTCCTCGAGGAGAGCCTCGAGCGCCTCTTCGCCGAGCGGTGCGGCCCGGAGGTCCGCCGGCGCGCCGAGGAGGAGGGCTTCGCCGCCGAGCTCTTCGTCCTCCTCGAGGAGTCGGGCTTCACCCAGCTCTCCGTCGACGAGCGCGCCGGTGGCGCGGGCGGGGGCATCGCCGAGGCGGCGACGCTCTGCCGCCTCGCCGGCCGCCACGCCGTCCCCCTCCCCCTCGCAGAGTGCACGCTGCTCGGGGGCTCCCTCGTCGCCACCGCCGGGATGACCCTCCCTCCGGGTCCCCTCGGCGTCGCCCTCCCCCACCGCGGCGACGGCCTCGTGCTGTCGGGGGGCGCCGGGAGCTGGCGCCTCTCCGGACGCGTCGGGCGGGTCCCCTTCGGGGGGCGCGCGAGCCACCTCGCCGCCGTCGTCGAGGGTGCTGGGGACGAGCACGTCCTCCTCGTGCCGGTCGCGCTGGCCGCGGTCGAGGCGGGGCGCAACCTCGCCGGCGAGGCGCGCGACGCGCTCCGCTTCGACGACGTGAGCCTCGGTGACGCGCACGTCGCCGAGGCTCCCCCCGGCACGGCGGCGGACCTCGAGCTGCGGGGGGCGCTCTCGCGGTCGCTGCTCATCGCCGGCGCCGCCGAGGCGGTCTCGGCGATGACCCTCGACTACGCCGGCGAGCGGCGGCAGTTCGGGCGGCCGATCACCGGCTTCCAGGCGGTCGCCAACCGCCTCGTCCTCCTCGCCGCCGAGGCCGAGCTCGCGGGGATGGCGGCACGCGTCGCCGCCGAGCGCTTCGCGGCGCTCGGCTCAGCGGCCGCCTTCGAGGTCGCGGCGGCCAAGGCGAGCGCCTCGCGCGCCGCCACCGCCGTCGCCGCCCACGCCCACCAGGTGCACGCCGCGATCGGCATGACGCGGGACTACCCCCTCCACCACTTCACGCGCCGGCTGTGGGTCTGGCGCCAGGAGTGGGGCGGCGAGGGCCACTGGGCGCGCCGCCTCGGCACCCTCGCCGCGGACTGCGGCGCGGAGGGCCTCTGGCCGCGCCTCACCGCCGAGCCCTCCGCTAGCTGAGCAGGCCCGCGACCGAGGGGGCGCGGGCGGTCGCCCAGAGCCCCTGCAGGGTCACGCCGGCCCCCCCGCCGAGGCACGCGGCGGCGAGCTCGCTGAACTTCGCGGAGAGCTCGTCGTCGGAGAGCGGGTCGTCGGGGTCGCCGCGACGGGTGCGCGCCTCGTGGGTGAGCGGGCCGCGGCCGGTGGTCTGCACCGTGACGCGCGCCGCACGCTGGTGGGGGAAGAGGGCGTCGAACTCGGGCGAGACGACGAGGGCGGTGCGGCCGACGAGGTCGCGCAGCACCGGGTCCGCGAGGCGCTCCTCGCTGAAGGCATCGATGCGCACGGCACCGGTCGCGAGCGCCGCCGCCGCGCAGTAGGCGATCGAGAACTTCGCCTCGAAGGGCGTCGTAGGGGTGAGGTTGCCGGCGACCGCGATCGGCGTCGCAGCGGTCTCGACGACGATGCGCGCCACCTCGTCGGGGACGAGGCCGTGCTCGGCTCGCAGCGCGAGCATCGCGTCGACCGGGGCGAAGGTGTGGCCGCACCCGGTGTGGTTCTTCACCGTCACCTCCTCGACCGCGAGGCGCGCCCCGAGGGGCGCCACGACGGCGCTCCAGTCGGCCTCCCCGCACATCGCGGCGGCGAAGCCGGCCGGCCCCTCGAGGACGTCGAGCGCTCCGGTGAAGCCCTCCGCGGCGGCGAGCGCGGCGAGCAGCCCCGCCTCCGCGGCGTGGCCGGCGTGCAGCGGCTTGGCCATCGCCTCGCTGCGGAAGGACTGCTGCAGGCCGGCGGCCATCGTCGTCGCGACGGCGAGCGCGTGCGCCGACTCGGCCGCCCCGAGGCCGAGCGCCGCGGCGCCGGCCGCCGCCGCGCCGAGGGTCCCGACGGTACCGGTGGTGTGCCAGAAGCGGTAGTGCCCGGGGGTGACCGCCGCCGCGACGCGACAGCCGACCTCGTAGCCGAGGGCAACCGCCCGCAGCAGCGCCGCCCCGGAGAGCCCCCTCGCCTCGGCGAGGGCGAAGGCGGCGGCGATCGTCGGCGCGCCAGGGTGGTAGATGCCGTCGCGGTAGATGTCGTCGACCTCGATGGCGTGCGCCGCGGTGGCGTTCACGAGCGCCGCGGTGCGCTCGCTCGCCCGCCGCCGACGGCCGAGCAGGGTCGCCGGGCCGCCGCCCTCCGACGCGAGGGCTGCGGCGAGGGCGCGCGGGGCGGGGTGCTCGGCGCCGGCGTAGACGGCGGCCGCCCAGTCGACGAGGGCGCGCGTCGCCCCGTGCTCCGCACCGTCGCCGAGCTCGCCGGGGGCTCCGGCGATCAGCTCCCCCAGCGCCTCACAGGTCGTCATCGGCTCGCTCCTCGTCGTCACGCGGACCCGGCCAGCCTTGCCGCGTCCGGCGCGTCAGGCGAGCGCTGCGGCGTGCGCCGCCTGGGAGTGCTCGACGAGCAGGTGGAGCGCGCTCGCTGCCCTCCCCGAGTCGAGCGACTCGCGCGCGAGCGCGACGCCGGCGGCGAGGTCGGCGGCCGCACCGGCGACGTAGAGGGCCGCCGCCGCGTTGAGGCAGACGATGTCGCGCTGCGGGCCCTCCTCGCCGCCGAGGAGGGCGACGAGGCGCGCCGCGTTCAGCTCCGGGTCGCCGCCCGCGAGCTCGGAGCGCTCGGCGTGCGCGAGGCCGAGGTCGCGGGCGTCGAGGAGGTAGCGGTCGCGCACCCGGCCGCCCGCCCCGTCGAGGCGGCTCTCGAGCACCACCGAGGGGGCGGTCGTCGAGAGCTCGTCGAGGCCGTCCTCCCCGTAACAGACGATCGCGTGCTCCGCGCCGTTGGCCTCGAGGACACCGAGCATCTTCTCCGCCATCCGCGGGTCACCGACGCCGACCACCTGCCGGCGCACGGCGGCGGGGTTGGCGAGCGGCCCGAGGAAGTTGAAGACCGTGGCGACGCCGAGGCCGCTGCGCACCGGGCCGACGTGGCGCATCGCGGGGTGGAAGCGGGGCGCGAGGCAAAAGCCGATCCCCGCCTCCGCGACGCAGCGGGCGACGCCGGCGGGGCCGAGGTCGATCGCCACGCCGAGCGCCTCGAGGACGTCGGCCGAGCCGGCCTGCGAGGAGGCCGCCCGGTTGCCGTGCTTGCAGACCGCGACGCCCGCCCCCGCGCAGATGAGCGCGGCCACCGTCGAGACGTTGATCGTCCCCGAGCGGTCGCCACCGGTCCCACAGGTGTCGATCGCCGCCCTGTCGAGGACGACGACCTCGCCGGCGCGGCGCATGGCGCGGACGAAGGCCGCCATCTCCTCGACGGTCTCGCCCTTGGTGCGCAGCGCCGCGAGGAAGGCGGCGATCTGCAGCGGCTCCACGCCCCCCGACAAGATGTCGTCGAAGGCCGCGCCGGCGAGCTCGGCGCTCAGGTCGTCGTGCTGGAAGAGCTGGCTGAGCAGCCCCGGCCACCCGCCCGCGTCGAGCAATGCCGCGGTGCTCATCGCCTTGTGGAGGTGGAGATCAGGCCGTCTTGCGCCGCTGACGGCTGAGCCGACGCCGCTCGCGCTCGGTGAGGCCGCCCCAGACACCCTCGCGCTCGCGGTGCGCCAGCGCGTGCTCCAGGCACAGCTGCCGGACTGCGCACGTGACGCAGATCGCCTTGGCCTCCTCGGCGTCGTCTTCCGCTGACGGGAAGAAGATGTCGGGGTCGAGGCCTTGGCAGGCCGCTCGGTTGCGCCAGGTGGCGTTCATCGGAGGTATCCCACTTTCGGTATTGATGGTCCGGCCGGTTCAGCCCTTCGGGAGGGTCAACTAGGATGACCCGCCCTCGTCGGGCTGACCCTGAACGCGGAGCTGAACATTGTGCTATAGCGCGGCGCCTCTGTAAAGACCGGCCCCCGCTACGCCCAGTCGGCAGCGATCGACGCCTTGGTCTCTCGGCCGAGCTCGGTCGCGTGCCGGTACTCGGGATGGTCGATCTCGAGGCGCACGCGGTGCTCGACCAAGCCGGCGCGTAGCGCCTCGGGGAGGACGACGCGCACATAGTGGACCGAGGCGGTGACGTTGTCGCGGGTCAGCTGGCGCTCGTGGTCGGGGTCGAGGAGCGCCCCCTCGACGTGCTCGTCGTCACCGTCCCCGACGCGCACCAGCACCGAGCGCTCGACGCCGACGAGGCGGGGCAGCCACTCGCGCAGCTCCGTCTCGCTCGTGAGCTCGATGAACATCGTCATCGACAACTCGCCGGGGGCCGGGATGAGCGGGTTGTAGACCGCCAGCTCGCCCTCGATCTGCTCGTCAGTGACCATCTTCTCCGCGCGCGCCATCTCCTGGATCTGGAAGCGAACGGTCGTGCGGTTCTCGAGCACGACTGTGACGAGGGGGCCGATCGCGACCCGGCGCAGCCGCTTCAGCGCGATCACCTCGGCGCGGAAGGCCTCCCGCTCGCGCTCGTAGGCACGCAGGTCGGCGATGTCTCCGAGGACGAGCGGCGCGCTCACGACTCGGGGAGGCCGTAGGCGCGGGCGAAGAGGGTGATCGGGTGCACCGGCTCGGCCCCGGTCTCCTGGCGGATCGCGGTGTTCGCCAGGTGGCAGTCGCCGCAGACGGCGTCGGCGCCAGCGGCCTGCACCTCGCGGGCGAGCGGGCGGGCGACCTTGCGGGCGAGGTCGTAGTTCTCGGCGCGGTAGCCCCAGGTCCCGTCGATCCCCGAGCAGCGCTCGATGAGGGTGACCTTCATCCCCGCGAGCGCGAGCAGGTCGCGCGCCCGCGCCCCGATGTTCTGGGCGCGCAGGTGGCAGGCGAGGTGGTAGGCGACGTGCTCGGGCACCTCGCCGGGGAAGTCGGTGTCGAGGGGGCCGCCCTCGCCGCGGTGCGCGGCGAGCAGGTACTCGGCCGGGTCGAAGGTGTGCGCCGCGACGAGGGCGGCGTCGGCGCCGCCGACGTAGATCGGGTAGTCCTTCTTCAGCACGTAGGCACAGGTCGGCTGGGCGACGATCACGTCCCGCCCGGCGCGCACCTCGACGGCGAGCGCGGCCACGTTGCGCTTGGCCTGCTCGGTGAACTGGGCGACCTCGCCCTGGTGCAGCCACGGAGCGCCGCAGCAGCGGGTGCCCGCCGGGAGCGAGCAGGCGAAGCCGTTGTGCTCGAGGACCCCCACGATGTCCTTGCCGATCGCGGGCTCCATGTACTCGACGAAGCACGTGGGAAAGACGCTCACCTCGGCGCGGGGCGACTCGACAGCGACCGGCTCGCGGTGCTTGAACCAGCTCGTGAAGCGCTGGCGCGCATAGGGGGGGAGGAGGCGCTCGGCGTGGATGCCGACCGTCGCCTGCATCGCCTTGCGGGCGAGCGAGCCGGTGCGGCCGGTGATCGCGTTCACCACCGGGGCGGCGGTGCTCGAGAGGCGCCCGAGCAGGTCGGTGCGACCGAGGAACTGGTCGGTGACCTTCTGCTTGAAGGGCCGCGGCTTGCTCGCGCCGACCGCGTGGGCGCGCATCATGAGGCGCGGGAAGTCGAGCTGCCACTCGTGCGGAGGCACGTAGGGGCACTTCACGTAGCAGAGCTTGCACTGGTAGCACTCGTCGACGACCTGGTCCTGCTCGTCGGGGGTGAGGTCGTGCACCGCCCCGTCGTGGACGTCGTCGATGAGCGAGAACAGTGTCGGGAAGCTCGGGCAGAGGTTGAAGCAGAGGCGGCAGCCGTGGCAGAGGTCGTAGACGCGGTCGAGCTCGCCGCGCAGGTCCGTCTCGTCCAGGTACTGCGGGTCGTGGGGGTCGTAGGTGGTGGTCATCGTGGTCCTCTCACGGCCGCTCGTCTCTCCGGTGGGCGCGCGTCGCGCGCAAGGGGCGGGGCCTTCGCCCCGCCCCATACCCCTCGCGGTTCAGCCGCCGACGGACTGCAGGCCCTCGGTGAAGCGCCCGGCGTGGCTCTTCTCGGCGCGCGCGAGGGTCTCGAGCCACTCGCCGATCTCCTCGAAGCCCTCCTCGCGGGCGGTCTTCGCGAAGCCCGGGTACATCTCGGTGTACTCGTAGGTCTCGCCCTCGATCGCCGACTTCAGGTTGTCGGCGGTGGGGCCGACGGGGACGCCCGTGACAGGGTCGCCGGTCTCCTTCAGGAAGTCGAAGTGACCGAAAGCGTGGCCGGTCTCACCCTCGGCGACCGAGCGGAAGAGCGCCGCGACGTCCGGGTAGCCCTCGACGTCGGCCTTCTGCGCGAAGTAGAGGTAGCGCCGGTTCGCCTGGCTCTCGCCGGCGAAGGCCTCCTTCAGGTTCGATTCGGTCTTGGAGTCCTTGAGTGCCGGCACCGTGCATCTCCTTCTCGCCCGCGAGGGCTATCTGAACTAGTTCGAAGTTTGGTTTAATTCTAAACCTTCGGCCGCGCTGATCAAGCGGCCAGGTGGCAGGCTACAAAGCCGTGCGGCAGCTGTCACCCACCCGATGAGGCACCTCCTCGTCCTCGACGTCGGCACGACCGGCGTGCGCGCCACCCTCGTCGACGAGGAGGGCCTCCCCGGCGCCGTCCGCTACCGCCGCACGGCGCCGAGCCGACCCGCGGCGGGGGTGAGCGAGTTCGACCCGGCGGCGCTCGCCGCGGCGGCGCTCGCGGTCGCGGGCGAGGCCCTCTCCGGTGCGAGAGTCGCGGGGGTGGCGGTCGCCAACCAGCGCGCCTCGACGGTGCTCTGGGACGCCGCCGACGGCCGCCCCCTCGGCCCCGGCCTCGGCTGGCAGGACCTGCGCACCGTCGGGCAGTGCCTGGCGCTGCGCGCCTCGGGGCTCCGCCTCGCACCCAACCAGTCGGCGACCAAGCTCGCCTACCTCCTCGGCGCTGCGGGGGCGGGCGCCTCCGAGCCCCGCTTCGGCACCCTCGACACCTTCATCGCCTGGCACCTCTCGGGCGGCGCCCTGCACGTCACTGACGCGTCCAACGCCGGCGTCACCGGCCTCCTCGCCGGCGACGGCAGCGGTTGGGATCCGGCCGTGCTCTCGGCGCTCGGGCTCGACGAGGCGCTCCTCCCCGCGATCGTGGCGTCGAGCGCCCTCCTCGGCGAGGCGAGCGCCCTCCCCGGGGCGCCCCCGATCGCCGGTCTCGTCGGGGACCAGCAGGCGAGCCTGATCGGCCAGGGCTGCGTGCTCCCGGGTGCGGCGAAGGCGACCTTCGGGACGGGCGGGATGCTCGACCTCTGCGTCGGTGGCGAGCGGCCGGCGTTCGCGGTGCGCGGCGAGGCGGGGACCTTCCCGATCGTCGCCTGGCGCCTCGGCGAGGAGCTCACGTGGGGCATCGAGGCGATCCTCCTCGCCGCCGGGAGCTGCGTGGAGTGGCTGCGCGACGGCCTCGGCCTCATCGAGCGGGTCGAGGACTCCTCAGCGCTCGCCGCCTCGGTGCGCGACTCGGGCGGGGTGACCTTCGTCCCTGCCTTCGGCGGCCTCGGCACCCCGGCGTGGGACTTCGGGGCACGCGGCACCCTCGTCGGCCTCGACCAGTCGACGACGCGCGCCGAGATCGTGCACGCCGTCCTCGACGGCATCGCCCAGTGCGGCGCCGACCTCCTCGAGGCCGTGGAGTCCGACGGTGGCTGTCGGATCGAGCACCTCTGCATCGACGGTGGGATGAGCACCAACGCGACCTTCGTGCAGCTGCTCGCCGACGCGACTGGCCGGCCGGTCCTCGTCTCCGCGGTGAGCGAGGCGACGACCCTCGGCGCGGCCTTCCTCGGCGGGAGCGCCTGCGGCCTCTACCCCTCACTCGCCGGGGCCACCGGCCTGATCGGCGCCCCGAGGGCCGTGGAGCCGCGCCGGCGCGCCGACCGGGGGCGCTGGCTCGACGCGCGCGAACGCGCCCTTCGCACCGTCCCGCTTCTCTCCGCGCTCGAGTTCTGAGGTTGCGCCGCCCCCTCAGGTGGGGCGGGCGACGTGCTCGCGGACCTCGCAGCGCATCTCGAGCTGCGCGGCGAGGCTGATCAGCTCCTCCTCGAGGCCGCGGAGCGCCGCAGGGTCCTCGAGCGCGACCACGAGCTCGAGCAGCGACGGCTCGGCGCTCGTCGAGCCGGCGACGTGGCCGACGAGGTCGACGACGTTCCCGCCCGCCTCCGCCACCGCCCGTGCGACGCGCGCCACGGTCCCGGGGCGGTCGGCGCCACGGATCGAGATGCCGACGAGGCCCCCGAGGTCCGGGTGCCGGGCGTCGTCGGGGATCGGTCGGATCAGCAGCTGCAGGCCCAGCTCCTCGATCGCCGGCGTGAGCGCCTCCTCGATCGCGACGCCGCTGCTCACGCCGGGGGCCTCGAGGACGAGGACGATCGCGAACTGCCCGTGCAGGATCGCCATGCGCGACTCCGCGAGGTTGCAGCCGAGGTCGGCGAGCGCCTGGGTCACCGCCGCCACGATCCCTGGACGGTCCTGCCCGACGGCGTGGAGGGAAAAGCGCGCCATGGTCCAGGGTAACGCCGGGCCCGAGCGCCCTACCTGCGGGATCTACCGTCGGCCCGAGGATTCTTGCAGCCGTAACACGGCTCAGCCCTGCCGCTCGCCTTCCGTTCCCCCCACGGCGTCGAGGCGGGGCATCAGCTCGTCGACGCGCTCGCGCGCCGAGCGGATCCGCCGGTCGAGGTCCTCGACGATGTCGATCGCACGCCGGAAGCGCACCTCGAGGCGGTCGACGTCGATCAGGCCCTGGTCGAGCTCGCCGATGATCGTGTCGAGCTCCGCCGCGGCCTCCGCGTAACCGAGCTCGCCGACCGGGCGGCCCTCCGGCACGGCGTCGGAGTCGGGCGCGCTCATCGCCGCCCATCCTCGCGTGCCGTGGGCGGGCTCACCACCGAGGTCACCGAGCCGTCCTGCAGGCGCGTGACGATCGCCTCGCCGGCCGTGACCTCGCCGACCGAGCGGAGCAGCCGGCCCGCGGCGGTGTGCGTCAGCGACCAGCCGCGGCCGAGCTGGCGCTCGGGGTCATAGGCGGTGAGCACCTGCCGGCATCGCTCGAGGTCAGCGCCATCACTCGTCAGCCGTCTCGCCGCCCCGACCGAGAGACGCTCTGAACGCTGCGCGAGCGAGCCCCCCTCGACGCCGAGGCGCCGGCGGGTGCTCGTCGGGAGCACCTCCACTGCGGTGCGGATCGCCCGCTCCCGGTGGTCGAGCTGGCGGTGGGTCGAGTGCACGAGCGCGTTCGTGCGGACTGCGAGGCGACCCTTCGCGGCGTCGAGGCGGGCGCCCGCAAGCGAGGCGAGCTGGCCGACCCGGCGGCGCATCTCGTCGTAGTAGGCGGCGACGCGGGCGACCACCGCCTCGCCGCAGGCCGTCGGGGTGATCGCCGAGAAGTTGGCCACCTCGTCGGCGACCGAGCGGTCCCCGGTGTGGCCGACGCCCGACCAGACCGGGAAGGGCGCGGTGGCGATCGCCCGCGCCACCACCTCTGCGTCGAAGGCGGCGAGGTCGCCGCGTGCGCCGCCGCCGCGGACGACCACGACGAGGTCGGGGCTCCACGCCTCGAGGCGCTTCAGCGCCGCGGCGAGCTGCGCCGGCGCGTCGGCCCCCTGCACGAGGGAGGGCTCGAGGTGGACCTCGAAGGCGAAGCCCGAACGGTCGAGCTGACCGGTGAAGTCGCGGTGACCCTCGGTGCCAGGGCTCGCCACGAGGCCGATCCGTAGCGGCACGAGCGGGACGGGAAGGCGGCGGTTGGCGTCGAGGATGCCCTCGGTCTCGAGGGTCTTCAGCAGCTGGCGGCGCGCCGCTGCGATGCTCCCGAGCAGCGCCTCGACGTCGAGACCGGTGAGGGTGAAGCGGAGGCGGCCGCCTCCCTCCCAGACCGAGACGCGGCCGCGCACGCGCACCACGCGGCCGACCTCGAGCTCGACACCCGCCGCCGCCAGCTGCGCGGCGATCGGCGGCCAGTCGCGCGCCCAGCAGGCCACCTCGAGCTGCTGGGCCGCCCGCCCGTTCGTCTCAGCGCCGTGGTCGGCGAGCTCGAAGTAGTGATGACCGCCACGCGCCTCGCGCATGCCGCGGATCTCGCCAGTGACCCAGACCTCGTCCGGGAAGGCGCCCTCAAGGGCGTGCCGGACCCGGCGGTAGAACTGGGCGATCGACAGCGACTCTTCGGGCTCGTCCTCTTCGCTCTGCTCGCCGGCCGGGGGCGGCAGGGGGCGCTCGGCCGGCACCTCGCTCTCGGCGGGGGGGGCCGTCGGGTCGCTCGGAGCGAAGAGCGCGTCGATCCAGCGCTCCTCGACGGCGTGGGTCCGCCGCGCCGCGCGCCGCGTCGCCGCGGCGTGCACCTTCTCGACTCTCGCGAGGAGCTCGCGGGCCTCGTCCCCGCTCGCGTCCGCGTCGCTCTCGGTTTCGGTCACCTCGACCGAGTAGTCGAAGGTGAAGCGCTGTTCTTCGGGGGGCGGTGAGGCCACGGTCGAAGGCTAACGGTGTGCTGTCGCAGTGGCGGGGAGCCTCCGGGTCCCCGCCGCCGCCAGCCCTGCGATACTGGACCCGGCGGCGAGTCGACCGGGTGGTCGCGGCGCGTCGGTTCGCCGGCGTGTCGAGGAAGGTCGGGGCTCCGCAGGGCAGGGTGCTGGCTAACGGCCAGTCGGGGTGACCCGCAGGAAAGTGCCACAGAAAACAGACCGCCGATGGCCGAAAGGCACAGGTAAGGGTGAAACGGTGCGGTAAGAGCGCACCAGCGGTCGGGGTGACCCGGCCGGCTCGGCAAACCCCACTCGGAGCAAGGCCAAAGCTGGGACGGGCTGCCCGTCCGATGTCCCAAGGTAGGCCGCTTAGATGGATGGCCACCCCCCGGGCAACCGGGGACAGAACCCCGCCTACAGGTCGACTCGCCGCCGCTACCTCGTCGGGAACCACAAAATAGCCATTTACCTGGGCTTTTAATAGACCTCTGTTGACCGTCACTGACCACGCTTCGCACCCCTGCCGCGTCAGATCCGCGTCAGAAAACGCGCGCGGCTCACTCCTCACTCGCGCTGGGACTGGCTCCTCGCGGCGGGGCTGCAGTCGTCGGCTTCGACGCGTACCCGACGAACAGCTCACTGATCTCTCGACCAGAAATGACCACCAGTTCCCACGTCGACGCCAACGACTCGGGCTGGGCTGCCCCTGGCCGTCGCACTGAGATCGGATGCTTGAGTGCAAGATCGCGATCCTCGTGGTCCGTAGGGGTAAAGCCGCCGACGCGCCCGGTCCAGAGGCTTCCATCCTTCTTCAGGACCGTGACCATCGTGTCGGCCCCAACCGGGCGAGACGTGGCGAGCACTTCCTGCCACACCGACGCGTTTGACATTCGTTGGTACAGCACATGGCCCAGACGAGTCTCGATCCATCGTTGGAACCGAAGAGCGAGGCCTCTTCGGTCTGCACGGTTGAGGGATCGGTGCACCAGCGCAGCGATCGTGAGACCAACTGCCAAGACCACAGCAATCGTGAACACGACTGCCGAGTAGTGACCGCGCCAGTAGGCGTCGAGGCCATCTCGGGCTATCGCTGCCGGACTGGCGAACGTAGCCGCGCCTAGCCAGCGCAGCGCAGCGACAAAGCCGACACCAGCTAAGTCGAGGAGGACACTCCAGAGCAGGATCCGTGATGCCTCCTCGAGACTCGTTTGCTCGAAGGGCGGCCGTTGGTGCTGCCGGAGCAGCTCGAACAACATGCCAGGCACTACACAGAGAACGAAGAGGAGCAACGCCCCTAGCGTCTCAGGAATCACGGTAAAGTTTCCGGAGGTTTACTTTTCTCCCCCCGAAGCCTGGGACCCACTACCACCGTCTGATGAGGCAGCAGGTGGCGAGTAGTCGGGCGCCATATTGAGCGGCATCGGAATGTCAGGCGGCAGCTGCCCGCTCGTCGGCTCGAAGGTCATGAAGGCGCCCTTGCGCCCCTCACCAATCCCGCGAACACCCTAGGGTGAAATGCCTTCTCCAGGCACCGACTTGGGCGCGCGCGTCGAGGCCGCGGTCCGGCAGGAACGGGTGAAGTTGTCGGTGGACTGAAGGGCTATGCAGCCTTCTCGATCAAGCTGACGTCGAAGCCGAGCGCCT